>JACPTJ010000512.1 GCA_016192835.1 Betaproteobacteria bacterium | reverse complement strand
TGCTTGGTCTGCGCGGCAAGCTCGTCCTGCCATCTAAGGGTCGTGGCGAGGCTTTCGAACACCTCGGTCAGCCGCCCGGCCTGTTCGCCGGCGCGGATCAGGCTCACGAACACCTTGTCGAATACCTGGGGGTGCTGCGCCATCGTCTGCGACAGAATGCTGCCGCCTTCCATGTTCTCGATCAGCGTCGACAGCACCTCGCGAAGGTGCGGGTTTTCGACCGTATCGCGCAGGTCGCGGATGCCATCGAGCAGCGGAATGCCGGAGCGCGTCATCTGCTCCATGTCGAAGCAGAACGCGATCAGGTCGCGGCGCGTGATGCGGCTGCCCCTACCGAATCCGCCGGCGCTTTTCTTGACCTCGCTGAACGTGATCAGGTCAAGACCCATGCGGCGCAGCCGCAACTCGAGGTCGACCTCGTTCATCGCGTCGAGCGAGCCGCGCGCCGCGCGTCCAGTCCGGTCGACGGCCCGGTATTTGAACGCGGGCATGGCGCTAGCTTACCCGTCCCGTCAGGTCGATTGCGCGCGCGACCTCGGCGAGATTGGTGGTGCCGTCGAGCACGCGTGCGATGCCTTCCTCGGCGAGCGGGCGGAAGTCGTTGGCGAACGCCGCGGCGCGCAGCTCGCGCGCGGTGGCGCGCCGCGCCACCAGCTCGTCGAGGTCGCTATCCATCACCAGCAGCTCCATCACCGCGCAGCGGCCTTTATAGCCCTTGTTGCCGCAGCGGGCGCAGCCGACGGCGCTGTAGATGTAGCTCGTCTTCGCACCCGCGGCGCCGAGGACCTGCCGCTCTTCGGGCGTCGGCGCGTAGGCCTCCTTGCAATGCACGCACAGCATGCGCACGAGCCGTTGCGCGATGACGCCGATGATGTTGCCCGCCATGATGTCGGGCAGCACCCCGATGTCGAGCAGCCGCGGGAACGCGCCGAGCGCGGAGTTGGTATGCAGCGTCGAGAATACCTGGTGCCCGGTCATGGCGGCGCGGAACGCCATTTCCGCGGTGTCGCGGTCGCGGATCTCGCCGACCAGGATGATGTCCGGGTCCTGGCGCATCATCGAGCGGATGCCGTTGGCGAAGTCCATGCGCACCGCGTCGTTGACCGAGGTCTGGCGCATCAGCGTGACCGGGTATTCGACCGGGTCCTCGAGCGTCATGATGTTGACGGTCTCATCGTTGACTTGCGCCAGCAGCGAATACAGCGTGGTGGTCTTGCCGCTGCCGGTGGGTCCGGTCACGATCACGATGCCCTCGGGGCGCGCCAGCATCAGGTTCAGCTTGCCGAGCGTCGGCTTGGCGAGATTGAGTTTGTCGATGCTGATGATCGATTTCTCGCGGTCGAGAATTCGCAGCACGATGTTCTCGCCATGAATCGTCGGGTGCGTCGAGACGCGAAAGTCGATCGGCCGGCCGTTCAGCGTCAGCGACAGGCGCCCGTCCTGCGGCGCGCGGGTCTCGGCGATGTTCATGTCGCTGATCACCTTGACGCGCACCGTGATTCCCGGCATGTAGGTCTTGTGCAGGCTGCGGACCGTCTCGAGCACGCCGTCGATGCGGTAGCGGATGCGCAGGAACGCGTATTCGGGCTCGAAATGGATGTCGGACGCGCCGCGTTTTACGGCGTCGACCAGCAGCGCGTTTACGAGCCGTACCATCGGCTGGGTGTATTCGGCGCCGCCGGCCTGCAGGCTGCCGTAATCGATTTCGCCGGTCGCGATCTCCTGCAGAATGCCGTCGACCGAGAGCTCGTGGCCGTAGAACTGGTCGATGTAATCCTCGAGCTGCGCTTCGCCGGCGAGGTGGGTCTTGATTTCGACGCCGGGCCCGAGCATCGCGCGCAACTGGTCGAACGCGACGACGTTGAAGAGTTCGGGGGTGGCGAGGCTCAACACGCGCTGGTCCACGTCGTAGGCGATCGGCAGCATCCGGTGGCGCCGCGCAAAATCCTGTGGCACCAGCTTCAGCGCTTCGTGGTCGGCCACTACCTGCGCGAGGTCGATGGCTTCCTGGCCGACCGTGCGCGCCATGATGTCGCGGATCGAGGCCTCGGTGATGAAGCCAAGCCGCACCAGCATGCGGCCGAGCGGGATGTTGTTCTGCCGCTGCTCCGCGAGCGCAATGCCGAGCTGGTCGGCCGAGAGCAATCCCTGCTGGACGAGCAACTCGCCCAGCCGCAGCTTTTTGCGTTGTTCAGCCATTTGGATTCATTTAGCCCTTCGACTTCGTGTCCGTTCGCCCTGAGCGTAGCTGCGTGAGCGGCGAAGTCGAAGGGTCCTTGCGAATGGGCATGACGCTCAGGACAGGCTGCGCGCCGCAAGCGCGGAGTCGAAGTGTGAACAACCTGCTGATTTGTTGGCCATTCGTATTTCGACTCCGCTGCGCTATGCTCAATACGAACGGTTTGTGGAGTTTTGCATCAAGCTGCTACGAGTGCCGGCGCTATTGCACGATTTTTTCGAGCTTGCCGATGCGCGCCTCGACGGCGGCAGTGCTGAAGTTGGCGCGGCCCTTGGCCGCTGCCAACTGAAGCGCGCGCCGGTAATACTCGAGCGCCAGATTGGGCTGTCCGACGTGCTCGAGGCCGACCGCGAGATTATAAGCATAATCAGGATTGCCCGATTGCAGGTGGTGCGCCTGGAAGTAGGCCTGCTGCGCGTCCGGCCAGCGGTTCTGGTCGGCGTAAACGTTGCCGAGCGTGAAGTGCAGGTAGGCCGAGGGGTCGCGCGCGATCAGCTGCTTCAGGCGCGTCTCGGCGGCGAGCGGATCGGCGCGCCCGAGCATGCCGATCAGCCCCGCCTGCGCCAGCGAATTGCGCGGTTCGGCTTCGAGTATCCTCAGGTAATGCCGGGTCGCCTGGTCGCTTTCGCCTTGCTGAGTGGCGATCGCGGCGAGCCCGAGCAGCGCGTCGACATTGTTGGGTTCGCTGCGCAGCAACTGGCTGTAGAGCCGGGTTGCCGGTTCAAGACTGCCGGAATTAAACGCCGCATAGGCCTCGGTGAGCAGCGGGTTGACGGTAGGCGTCGGGCCGCCGGACGTGATTTTGATGGTGTCGCGCGCCGCGGGTGGCGCAGGGGCCAGGGCCGCGGCCGGATCGGCAGCCGCCGCGGCGGGTTTCGGCGCAGCGGTGGCGGGTTTCGGCGCAGCGGTGGCGGGTTTCGGCGCAGTGGCGGCAGGCGGCGGCGCCGGTTTTTCCCTGGAAGCGGCGCCTTCCTGCAGTTGCGGCAGCAAGGACGTGAGCGGAATCGGCGGCTGCGGGGCAGCGGCTGTGCTGGCGCCGGCCGCCGGAGCGAGCGTCGGCGCGCTGGGCGGCGCCGGTGTCGCTAGAGCTGCCGATGGCGGAGATGGAGGCGCAGGTCGCGGCGCCGGTTTGGCGGCGAACATGCCGGGACTGGTCATCTGCAGGTAAATGTAGGTGCCGTAGCCGATCAGGAACAGCGCTGCGATGGGACCGAACACAATCAACGGGTGTTCGCGCAGGTACGCGAAGGCACTGCCGAAACCGCCGCCGGTATCGCGGTCGCTGGCGCTGATCACGGTCGCAGCAAGCATGGATTCGCGCGATGCCGCTGCCGGCGCTGCCCGCGCGGCACCGGCCGGCGGAACGGGTGGCGGGGAAGATCCGCGCGGCTCGCCCGCAGGCGCGCTGGGCTGCAGCGGCGCGAGCGGCTCCAGCGTCAGTTCGGAATTCGCGCCACCGGCGGGCGCTCCGCCGGCGCCGCCGGTGGCACCGGCAGGAACGGCAGCTTCGCGTCCGGCATCGGCATCCTCGCGGTCTTTGGCGGCCTTTTCGAGGGCCTTCATCAGCAGGCTCATCGCGCCGCTTCAGCCTTTTCGCCGGGTGCCGTCATGGTCGGCGTTTCGGTTTGCCGCGGCAGGAAACGCTGATAGAACTTGAGCTCGTCGCTGTCGAGCGCCGGATTCGAGATCACGGTCGGGCGCAGGAAGATCACCAATTCCGATTTGGAAACGAGATCGTTGCGAAAACCGAATAGCTCGCCGACCTGCGGCAGGTCACCGATGCCAGGCACGGCGTTGCGGTTGCGCGTTGCGTTATCCTGCATCAGTCCGCCGAGCACCGCGGTCTGGCCGCTGACCAACTGCAGCACCGATTCCATTTCACGGGTCTGGATTTCAGGCACCGGGCTGGCGACTCCCGCAGGCAGCGAAGGGTTGGGATCGTTCTTGAACCGTAGCACGCGCGAAATCGTCGGGCGCACCGTCAGCGTGACCTGGCCGTTTTCATTGATCTGCGGGGTCACGCTCATCACGACGCCGACGGCAACGGTTTGCGGCGTGGTGTTGAAAGTGGTCGTTGCAGGTCCGGTCGTCGGCGTTAACGTGGTCGCCGTGATCAGGAAGTAGACGATATTGTCGACCACCTTGAGCAGTGCGGTCTGATTGTTGAGCGCCATCAGTTTCGGGCTCGACAGCACGCGCGCATTGCCGAACGCGTTGAGCAACTGGACTGCTGCGCTGACGTTGCCCACGCTCGACGTCGGGTTCGTGTAGCCGATTGTCAGGCTTCCCGTGGTAAAGTCACCGGCGCCGCGGAACAATTGTTGGAACGTGATGCCGCCGCTTACCGCCAGGCGCTGCCAGTCGATGCCGGCCTGGTACTGATCCGACAGCGTGACCTCGACGATGGTCGCTTCGATCAGCACCTGGCGCTGCACGGAACTGAGAATACTGTCGAGGTGCCGCTGTATCTGTTGATGTTGTTGTTCGGTAGCGAGTACAGTCACTGTCCCGCTGACCTGATTGACAATGACATCGTTAGCACTGGCACCCACCAGAAGCGTATTGGCTGGGGCACCGGAGAATGCGGTGCTGAACAGTGCAGGCGCGGAGGTGCCAGCGCGCGCCGTCGCCTCCACCTGCTGCAATCGTTCTTCGCGAATTTCCCTCATCTGCTGCTGGCGTTCAGCGCGTTGCTGCGCCGTCATGTTCTGGCTGCCGGTGGACAACAGTATTGAAACGATGTTGTTGCGCAGCGCGTCCCAGAAGTCGTTGTTAACCTTTGTGGTGATCGCAGTACTCGAAGCGGAAGCCGCCCCCGTCCCACCGCTTGTACCGCCCGGTGCCCCGCCCGAGGAGCCGGCGACCTGCCCGGAGACGCCAATCGTCGAAGTCGAGTCGCGTGACATGTTGACGTAGTTCACCCGATAAGTCTTCATGTACGGCGAGTCGGGTGTAATGACGATGGTGTTGCTCTCGACGCGGTAACGCAGGTTGATCTGCCTGGCGATGCGTTCGAGGATCGCCGGCAGCGTTTCGTTGATCGCGTTCAAACTGACCAGGCCAGTCAAGCCGGGATGGATATCGATGTTCTGTTTGGTGTCGCGCGCGAGTGCCAGCAGCAGTTCCTTCACCGGCACTTCGTTTACCACCACGCTGTAGGTCGGCGGCTTGATCGCAGGCTTGGGTGCAGGCACGAAGCTGCTTACGCGTGCCGGCGGCGGCACGTCGTCGAGCGCCGGTTTGGCCGCGGGCGTGATGATATGTCCTTCGGATTGCGGCAGCACCGAGCGCTGGTAGCAGCCGGCGAGCAAAGTCATCGTCAGCGCGCAGGCGATGGCGGCATACACTGCTGCGGGTCGAGCTTTACCATCGACCGCAGGGCCGGAGGCTGAGTTTACGACCATGGTCTGCTTTCCCTGTCGTTAATGACCCCGCAAATTACGTGCCGCTGACGCTCTGCCAGCGTCCGTCAGGAGCGCTGGTGAAGGGCGATTTCGGCGCGTATACCCTGAACCGTTCGCAGTATCGGTTTGTAGACCTTCAACGGTGCCGGCAGCTTGGCGAGCGCATCGAGCGCGGCGCGGCGATCGCTGAACGATCCATACAATACCGTAAGCGACGGTTTCTGTTTCGCCAAGGTACGGTACACAAAAACTTCATTAATATCAACATATTTGCGTATGACATTCAGGTGTTGCATTAGCTGGTGTTGGTTTTCCGCACCTAGCAACTGGATACTATGGGTATTTTTGTCCTGCTGCGCCAACCAGTCTTGGGTCGCCGCGAGCCGTGAATCCAGTGTTCCGGCACCGCGTGTTGCCGCCCGCGGTTCGCTGCCCGTTTTTTGCTTGGGCGTCGCATTCACCGGGGCCGCCGCGGTGTCGGCGGGTGGAGTCATCGCGCCAGCCGCCGGGGCGAGTTCCTCAGCGGGTGCAGGCGCGGCGGCGGTCGCCACAGCCTGGGCGGGTTCCTTAGCGGGTGCAGGCGCGGCGGCGATCACCACAGCCGGGGCGGGAACCTCAGCGGGCGCGGACTCCGCGGCTTCCTTGGGTGGAGTATCCGTGCTGGCCACGGGCGCGCGTACCGGAGCGTGGTCGCCCTGAAAGGTCTGGAACAACGCGAAGAGCGCAACGCCGAGGCTGATGCCGACCGTGACCAACAGCAGCGCGAGCCCGAATCTGAGCCGCGGTCGCGGAGGTTCGTAACTGCTGAATTCACTGTCGCGCACCGCCGCTTTGACGTGTTTGAGCGTAACGGTGTGGGTATTCTCGGAAAACGCCACCAGCAGCGCTTTGTCCGCAATCAGATTGACCCGCCGCGTGAGTCCCTGGGAGGCCCTGGCAATGGCGTTGATGACCCGCGGCGAGAACAGGTCCGGACCGCGGTAACCGGCGGCGCGCAGCCGGAAATTCAGGTATTCGCGGATCTCGCCGGGTTTCAGCGGGCTTAAACGGAAGCTGTGGGTTATGCGCTCGCGCAGCTGACGGATGTGCGGCTGGCTCAGATTGTCCTCGAACTCCGGCTGGCCGAACAGCACGATCTGCAGCAGCTTCGCGTGTGCGGTTTCGAGATTCGAGAGCAGCCGTATCTCCTCGAGCGTGGCGATCGGCATGCTTTGCGATTCCTCGACGAACATCACCACCTGCCGGTCCTGAGCGTGGCGCTCGAGCAGGTGGTGGTGCAGCGTCTGCATCACCTCGAGGTTACCGGCGTCGCGCGGCGGCGCGAGTTGCAGCTCGAGCGCGATCGCGCGCAGGATTTCGTCGGGTGATACGCTGGGATTGGCGAGATAGACGTTTTCGACGTTTGGCGGCAGCTGCGCCTGCAGCATGTTGCACAGCATGGTCTTGCCGCTGCCGACTTCGCCGGTGACCTTGATGATGCCTTCGCCCTGGCCGATGGCGTACATCAGCGCATCGAGAATCGGGCCGCGGTTGCCGCCGGTGTAGAAGAACTCGGTGTCGGGCGTGATGCGAAACGGCGGCCGGGTGAGCCCGAAATGGGTGTAATACATCAGCTAGTGTATTGCGTCATCAATGAGCAGACTCAAAATTCGGACAATTTTTCCCCTCACCCTGGCCCCTCCCCGCAAGCGGGGCGAGGGAACACCCCCTCTCCCGCCTGGGCGGGAGAGGTGCGCCGGAGCGTGGAGCAGGGACCCGTTTACGGGATGCGACCGTGAAGGCGCACAATAGCACGCGGATCTCCGGCGCTTTGCATCCCGCTGCGGGGTCACATCCATCGGCAAGCCGATGGAACCTGTTCCGCCCTCCGCGGGCGCGGGGTGAGGGTGGGACATCCGCCGCGCGCCATGCGGTCTTCACTGCGGCGAGTCCTGCGGCTCGCCCGGTGAGCCGTAGTTCTGCATGCGGCTGTAGAGCGTGGTGCGATGAATTCCCAGCAGTTTCGCGGCCTGCGACAGATTGCCCTGCGTGATCATCAGCGCCGCCTCGACATAACCCTTTTCCCATTGCTGCAGGGTGTGGTCGAGATTGAAGTTCTTCTGGAACTGCAGGCGTTTTCTGGCCGCTTCCAGCATCGCGTTGAAATCCTGGCCCATCGGCAGACCGGGCAGATCGATGTCCATGCTTTCGGTGTCGAGCTCGGCCTGCAACTGCTCGGTATTG
>JACPTJ010000511.1 GCA_016192835.1 Betaproteobacteria bacterium | reverse complement strand
TCGAGATGGAATTTGCCCCACCCACCTATTCTCAGAAGCAATTGGACGAGGTAGACCGGCTCATCGAGAAGTGGATTGATAATCACGAACGGCAAACCGAGGCCGCCCCAAAACGGGGGAGAACTCGGCACTCTTGAGATCTCGAGCAGTTGTTCAGCAAAATGCGCCGCCGCGTGCTGGTCGACAGCGTGCGCGGTCCGGGCGGCGGTTACCGCCTCGCCAAGGACATGGCGCAGGTGTCGGTTGCCGACATCATCCTTGCCGTTGACGAACCGGTCGACTCGACGCAATGCGGCGGCAAGGAAAATTGTCACGACGGCCAGAAGTGCATCACTCACGACCTATGGGCCAATCTCGATCAACACGTCGTCGATTATCTCAGCGCGGTGACGCTGAAGCAGCTGGTTGACGAGCAGAAGGCCACGCAGAACGGCGTGGTGCAGGTGCAAGACATGCGCGGAACACTGGCGAAGCGCGAGCCCACGACGGTATTGTTCTGAGCTATCGACTTTGCAGTGAATGGTGGATGGTAAATGGAGAATTGTTCGAGGCGCATAACGCCAGGGTATTGTTGTCAGCGCCTTTACGGAGGTACTCATGAACGCGGTAACCGAAATGCAAGTGACCGAAATGGAAATGCAAGGCCCGATGCTTTTTACTGACGGCGCCGCCAACAAGGTGAAGCAGCTGATCGAGGAAGAAGGCAACGCCGACTTGAAGTTGCGCGTGTTCGTTAGCGGCGGCGGCTGTTCCGGCTTTCAGTATGGTTTCACTTTCGACGAAGTGACCAATGAAGACGACACCGTGCTGAACAAGAATGGCGTGCAGTTGTTGATTGACCCAATGAGCTTGCAGTATCTGGTGGGCGCAGAAATTGATTATCAGGATGGGTTGGAGGGTTCGCAGTTTGTAATTAAGAATCCCGGCGCTACTTCTACCTGCGGATGCGGGTCGTCCTTCTCGGCTTAATCGGCGCGCGCCCAAGATTTTCTTCGGTCTAGGGGTGTTCTCTGTGATCTCTGACGCTAAATGTTTAGGGGGTTGATATGCCGAGAATAGCCGAAATCGAGGGCACGCCGAATCCCAACGCGATGAAGTTCGTCCTCCGGGACCCGCTCACCTGGGGCGTGTCGCGCTCGTACGACAACGCCGGGGCGGCGAAGGACGATCCGCTCGCTTGCGCGCTGTTCGACATCGAGCATGTGACCAACGTGTTTTACGTCGATCACTGGATCACGGTCACGCAGGACGGCGGCGCCGACTGGCAGGAGTTGACGCGCACAGTCGCCGCGCCGATCCGCGCCGCGTTGGCGGCGGATGCGCAATCGGCCGCCACGGTTGCAGCGGCGACCACTGCAATCGCCGGCCTGAGTCCCGAGAACCAGCGGCGCCTCGATAAGATCAATGCGCTGCTCGACGAGCAGATACGCCCCTATCTGCAAGGCGACGGCGGCGACCTCCACGTGCTCGGCCTCGACGGCACCAAGCTCAGCGTGCACTACCAGGGCGCGTGCGGCACCTGTCCGAGCTCGATCGCGGGCACGCTCGCCGGCATCGAGAATCTGGTGAAGTCGATCGAGCCCGACATCGAAGTCGTCGCGATCTAAGCTATGGCACGTTTTCCGTGGCTGCGGCGGCGATGACCGCCAGCACCGTTTATCCATCGACGTCGAGCCGGAGATGAAATGGCGTTTTGCATGCCTTAAATGGCTGGATTAGCCAAGGATCACCAAGACTTGCGTTGTTACCGAAACCTGCCTTAAATGCAAGTACACCGACTGCGTTCACGGGTTTTAGTTGCCGCCGGGGCCGTCGGGGTGGATCTGCGTGCCGGGCTGCCCGCCGACCGCTGAAGCGCTGATCTACGGCATCATCCAACTGCAGAACAAGATCAAGCGCACGAATACGATCGCACGTTAAATGACCGCATCTGAAGCAGCCCTCGTCGAGAACGTCAAGGCCGCGCTCGGCGACAAAGTCGTCAGCGTGACCGAGGCGTTTGGTGAAGGCATGCTGGTCATCAAGGCCACCGACCTACTGTGGAGATCATGACCGCGTTGCGCGACCGCTCCGAGCTTCGCTATGTGTGACTGGATCTGACATCAAACTGAATCCGCAAGACGTGGAATCTATGAGCCATCAAACGACGGAAGACCCGGCTCGCGCTGCGGAATCGCTCGATCCGCTGGAAGCGGTCATGCGCTACCACCAGGAAACGAAACATCATTTTTCCCGCTTTGCGCGTTCGCTCGGCTACCTGGACTGGGCGAATCAGCCGGATCCATTTCGACGCTACCTGGGATCTCCGTTCATTCCCTTCCCACTTCTGAAACCTGACGACGCTCCGCTCTCGCCGCTCTACCAAGACTTGTATCGCCCTGGAGCAATTGCGAGCACTCCGGTTACGGTCCGCGCCCTTTCACGCTTTTTTGAATATGCGCTGGCCATATCGGCTTGGAAGCAGGCCGGAGAGGCACGCTGGGCGCTGCGCAGCAACCCCTCGAGCGGCAACCTGCATCCCACCGAAGGCTATTTGCTTATCGATGAGATCCCGGGCCTTTCGCCATTCCCGGCTCTTTATCACTATGCCCCCAGGGAACACGCGCTGGAGCTGCGAGCAGAGGTGCCGAAAGAGAGCTTCAGATGGCTCATGCGAAAATTTCCGCCCAACGCGTTTCTTATCGGCTTGACCTCGGTGAACTGGCGGGAAACCTGGAAGTACGGAGAGCGCGCCTTTCGCTACTGCCAACATGACGTGGGGCATGCAATCGGCAGCGCTCGCATTGCGGCCCAGACGCTGGGTTGGCGCATGCTGCTGTTGGACGGCATGGCGGATGACGCGGTTGCCGCCTTGTTGGGGGTAGATCGACCCGAGGATTTCGACGGGGCGGAGCGGGAGCACCCTGATTGCCTGGCCGTCGTGTGGCCTGCCGACCAAGGGGCCGGTGTTTCCGCCGGGCAGAGGGTGTCCGTGCCTCTGGTTCTTGCGACGGATGCCGTTAGGGAATCGGTGCGACAAATCTGGCACGGCAAGGCCAACCGGCTGAGTCGGGATGATCCCGTGCAATGGGAATTCCTCAACCAGGTGGAAGTCGCAGCGTGGAAGTCGAACACTGAACCGAGGGTCGTCGAACTAAATGACAGCAGACCCGCGGTGGATACATCAAGTTATCCAAGCGCCCTCGACTCGGGACTCCACCCGGGTCGGCCAAAGGCTGGACAGGTGATCCGTCAGCGGCGAAGCGCGCTTGCATTCGATGGCAAAACCTCGCTTTCAGCCGGCAGCTTCTTCACGATGCTGGCTCACGTCATGCCACGGGTTGATCGTGACCTGAGCGAGCGTCCGATGCCTTGGGATGTCCTGCCTTGGGAACCGGCCGTTCATCTTGCCCTGTTCGTCCATCGGGTGGCGGGTCTTGCTCCCGGTCTCTACATGCTGGCTCGTGATCCTGCGAAGGTGGGCTTGCTCAGAGGGGCGACGCGGCACCAATTTGCCTGGACCTCACCGCCTGACTCTCCAGAGGACTTGCCGCTTTTTCTCCTCCAAGAAGGCGATGCGCGGCAATTGGCTGCCCAGGTCAGTTGTGGTCAGGATATCGCCGGCGATAGTGCGTTTTCCTTGGGCATGATCGCAGAATTCGAATCAAGCCTGCGGCGGTACGGGCCCTGGTTTTACCGGAGACTTTTCTGGGAGACCGGGTTAATCGGCCAGGTGCTCTATTTGGAAGCGGAGGCGGCGGGTGTGCGTGCGACGGGAATCGGCTGCTTTTTTGATGACCCCGTTCACCAGGTTTTTGGATTCAACGACGCGATGTTTCAGTCGCTCTATCACTTCACGACCGGAGGCCACGTGGAGGATCCTCGCCTGACTACCCTGCCGCCCTACAGCCTTGATTATTGAGAGCCCTCCCGTTTACCCATGACCACACCCATCATCCAGAACTTCGAGGAAATGCTAGCCGGCGGCAAGGATAATGCGCTGCTGCGCTTCTGCTTGGGCAGCGAATACCTCAAGGCCGGAGACCCGGTCAGCGCCGCAAACCATCTGAAACAGGCGGTGGTACTGGATTCAAAATACTCCGCCGCGTGGAAGCTGTTGGGTCGCGCTCTCGTCGAATCGGGCCAGCCCGCCGACGCCTTGGCCGCCTACCGCGAAGGCATCGCCGTGGCCGAAGCAAAGGGCGACAAACAAGCCGCCAAGGAAATGACCGTATACGCCCGCCGTATCGAAAAAAGTGCCGCGCCTGGTGAGGATTGATTCATGTCCCGCTCCGACACCCGCTCCCTCAGCGCCCTCACCATCGCCGGCTCCGACTCCGGCGGCGGCGCCGGCATCCAAGCCGACCTGAAAACCTTTGCCGCGCACGGCGTGCACGGCCTGTCCGCGATGGCCGCGCTGACCGCGCAGCACACGCGCGGGGTGACCGCCGTGCACGTGCCGCCGGTGGCCTTCCTGCGCGCGCAGATCGACGCCTGCTTCGACGATTTCCGTATCGGTGCGGTCAAGCTCGGCATGCTTGCCAACACCGAAGTGATCACCGCGGTTGCCGATGCGCTGGAGCACCACCAGCCCTCGCATATCGTGCTCGACCCGGTTATGGTGGCGACCAGCGGCGCGCGGCTGCTGGAAGCCGAGGCGCTCGACGCGTTGCGCGCGCGGCTGCTCCCACTGGCGACTATCCTCACGCCGAACATTCCCGAAGCTGAGTTGTTGCTCGGCCATCCCATCGATGATGATGAGGCCGCGGATGCCGCCTTGGTCGAACTGCTGACGCTGGGCGCGCGCGCGATGCTGCTGAAGGGGGGCCACTTGCAGGGCCCAGCCGAGATGGTCGATCGCTATAACGACGGCCAGAGGCTGGCCGAATTCGCCCACGACCGTCTCGAAGTCGAAGGCCATGGCGCCGGTTGCACCCTCGCCTCGGCGATCGCGGCCAACCTGTGCCTGGGCATGCCGTTGCTCGCCGCCTGCGAGGCCGCGACCGATTATGTGCATGGCGCGCTGCGGCACGCCACTCGTCCGGGCCGCAGTCGGGTAGCGGTGCTCGATCACTTCTGGCAGCTTCGAGGGTAGAATGCGGCGACCGTCAGGCGCAGCGGTCGCGAAGGCGGCGATACCCGACGAGCATAACGCCTGCGCTTATCGCTTCGCTATCGCGCAGTCAATCGGACGAACACCAAGGCATCGCCACACAATGAGTAAAAAGTCGGTAGAGAGGTCAGAGGTCAGGATTCACCGGGCGCTTGCGTGACCAGGGCCAGTGCGTGGATGTGGTGCCGCATCAGCGGCTCGAGCATGGCGTAGACCGTGCGGTGGCGCGCCACGCGCGACTGGCCGGCGAATTGCGCGGAGATGATTTTCAGGCGGTAATGGCCGCCGCCCGTGGCTTCGGCGTGGCCAACGTGCAAAGCGCTTTCGTCGAGCAGTTCAAGCGCCTCGGGCGCGAGCGCGGCCAGCCGGTCGCGGATTTTCGTTTCGACCGTGGCGGCGTTCACTTGAGCTTCTGGAACTCTCGTCAATACCATGGTTGTTCCTTTCCAGTCTGTCCGGGTCGCTGCTCCGTCCGCGGTGCTGAGGTGACAGTGGCGGCCCACTGCCCTCGTTTGTCACCGGTTCCGGTATCACTGAATCACCCCGTTCACGCGATGATGTGGTGTACGGGAAGCTTGCTCATGCGCCAGTCACCCGTCTTCGCGTCGTACTGAGATGCGGTGAACACATGCCAGTCAGCGTCGTTTAGCTTCGGATGATCGGCACGATAATAGTAGCCCGGCCACCGGGTCTCCTGCCTGAACAGCGTGTGCCTGGCCACCGCCTCCGCTGTCAGGATCCTGTGGTGAAGCTCCCATGCCCTCTGGAGTTGGTGCAGGTCCTCGGCACCGATGTGCTCGAAATCCTCCTTCAGCATGCCGAGAAGCTCCAGGCCCCGGTTCAGCAGCGGTTCGTTGGTGACATAGAACATACTGTAGCCACCGACATACTCATCCATGAGCTGTTCCAGCCTCTGAAGGCCTTGAAGAGGAGATATGTAGCTTGGCGCCACGGTCCCGGCGACGATCTCGTTCCTGCCCACTCTGTAGTTTTCGAGCGGCCTGAATATCAATTCCTCGAGCTTCTTGATTTGCGCTTTGTCAACCTGCGGCGCATCGCCTTTCAAATCCATGACGTACTTGACCGCCGACTTTCCAGCCAGTCTTCCCTCCGTAAAGGAGCCGGATGAGAACTTGTGCGCAGAACCGCCTATCGTGTCCCCGGCCCCGAAGAGCCCTTCAACCGTCGTCATCCGGTTGTATCCCCACTGGTAGTCCTTTGGTGCTAAGTCCTCCGGCCCGCTTGCCCAGGCACCGGAACACGTGGCGTGAGAACCCATGACGTAGGGTTCGGAGGTAATCAACTCGGACGGCTTTTCCTTGGGGTCGATGTTTTGCGAAGCCCAGACCAC
>JACPTJ010000510.1 GCA_016192835.1 Betaproteobacteria bacterium | reverse complement strand
TTACCCGCGGGCGTGGAGGTGATCGCCCGGCTCAAGAAGGAGAATCCGGCGATCGTGTCGGTGCAGGTGCCGAAGGCGATCGTGATCGAGGAAGAGGTCGCGGCGCCGGTCACCGAAATCATCGGCGAGGTTCCGGCCGAGGGCGAGGAAGCTGCTGCCGAAGGCAAGGAAGAGGGGAAGGGCGAGAAAAAAGAACCGGCTGCCGACAAGAAAGAAGCCGGCAAGAAGGAACCCGCCAAGAAGGAATAAGCCGGGGCTTCCGGCCTGGGAGCCCGTCATGTTTGCGTCGCGCAGACCGGATATGGCGGGCTTTTTTCTTGGCTTCAAACTGAAGTTTTCCTGTCATTCATGAGGCTGGTCGTCGGGCTCGGCAATCCGGGCACAAAATACGAGCGCACGCGCCATAACGCCGGTTTTTGGTGGGTGGAGCGGCTGGCGCAGGGCGCCAGAGTGACGCTGCGCAATGAAGGCAAATTCCACGGCCGCGTCGCCAGGCTCGCGGGCCCCGCTGAGACGTGGCTGCTGCTGCCGGCGACTTACATGAATGAGTCGGGCCGCGCGGTGGCGGCGCTGGCGACGTTCTACAAAATCGAGCCACCGGAGATACTCATCGTGCACGACGAGCTCGATTTGCCGCCAGGCACCGTAAGACTCAAGCTCGGCGGCGGCACCAGCGGCCATAACGGCCTCAACGACATCGCCGAGCGCCTCGGCAGCAACGGTTTCTGGCGCCTACGGATCGGCATCGGACACCCGCGCGACACCGCCGCAAGCGAGCAGGAGGTTGTTGCTTATGTGCTGCACCCCCCGCGGCCGGAGGAGCAGCCGCTGATCGACGACGCAATCGCGCGCAGTCTCGACGCGTGGCCGCTGCTCGCTGCGGGCGACGAGCAGGCCGCGATGTTGCGGCTTCATACCAAGTCGGAGAAGAGTAAAGAGTGAGCAGCAAAGGTTACACATGTCATTGAAATGCGGTATCGTCGGCTTGCCCAACGTCGGCAAGTCCACGCTGTTCAACGCGCTGACCAAAGCCGGTATCGCGGCGGACAACTATCCGTTCTGCACCATCGAACCCAACGTCGGCATCGTCGGGGTGCCCGATGCGCGCCTGCAGCCGCTGGCTGATATCGCCAAGCCGGAAAAAGTGATTCCGGCGGTGGTTGAATTCGTGGACATCGCCGGGCTTGTTGCCGGCGCGTCGAAAGGCGAGGGGCTCGGCAACCAGTTTCTCGCCAATATCCGCGAGACCGACGGCATCATCAACATGGTGCGCTGCTTCGTCAACGACAACGTGGTGCACGTGACCGGCAGGATCGACCCGGTCTCCGACATCGAAACCATACACACCGAGCTCGCGCTCGCCGACCTGCAGACGGTGGAGAAAGCGACCCAGCGCGCGGGCAAGACCGCCAAGGCAGGTGACAAGGAGGCGATCAGGCTCGGCGCGCTGCTGGAGAAAGTGCGCGCGCAACTCGATGAGGGCAAGCCGGTGCGCGCGCTGCGGCTCGAGAAGGAAGAGCTGCAGCTGCTCAAGCCGCTGTGCCTGCTGACTGCGAAGCCGGCGATTTACGTTGCCAACGTCGACGACAAAGGGTTCGAAAACAATCCGCTGCTCGACGCAGTGCGCGCTTATGCCGCAGGAGAACATGCTCCGGTAGTGGCGATCTGCGCGGCGCTCGAAGCCGAAATCGCGGATCTGCCCGATGAAGACAAGCAGGTTTTTCTCGCCGATCTCGGCCTCAAGGAAGCGGGACTTGACCGTCTGGTGC
Organism: Betaproteobacteria bacterium; assembly: GCA_016192835.1. Lineage (GTDB taxonomy): Bacteria > Pseudomonadota > Gammaproteobacteria > Burkholderiales > SG8-41 > PALSA-1004. Next base: position 2,450 of record JACPTJ010000510.1, on the reverse strand, counting down.
GCGCGGTTTACGGGTTGCTCGGGTTGCAGACTTACTTCACCGCCGGCCCGAAGGAAGTACGCGCGTGGACGATCCACAAAGGCGACACCGCGCCGCAGGCGGCGGGTGTGATCCATACCGATTTCGAGCATGGTTTCATTCGCGCCGAAGTGATTGCCTACGACGATTACCTGAAATACCGGGGCGAGCAGGGCGCGAAAGAAGCGGGCAAGATGCGGCTCGAGGGCAAGGACTACGTGGTGCAGGACGGGGACGTGATGCACTTCCGCTTCAACGTCTGACGGCCGGCGGACGCGCAATCTCGCGCGCCGGGCCGTCTGCGCGAATTGCAGCGGACCGAAAAGCTGCCGCTGAATTCGCGCGGGGCGCCGAGCGCAAACTCGGGGACGAACCGCTGTCGTGTTTATTGATTGCAGGAATTGGTCTATCCTTCGGTTCCCGCCTGCGGTTCGTCCGGGTTCTTTGACTTGGGTCAAGGGAGATTGCACCGGGAGCGGTATATTTTCGATCCACAGCGCAACTTAGCCCGGCCGCGGGCAAATCAACGAGGAGCAGAGAATGAAGATTTGGTGGCAGAGCAGCACCCCGATACACCGCCTGCACGATTACCGCAACGCGCTGAGCGCGCATCTGGAAAGCGTGAAGCGTCCGGACACGGAAATCCATATCAGCGGTGTGGACGACGGGTCGATGGACCTGCATTTCAACGCGGTGGTCGCCGTCAACAGCTACGGTCCCGGGGGTGTGCTGAACAAAATCATCCAGGCCGCGGACCAGGGCTACGATGCGGTGGCGATCGGCTGCTTCCTCGACCCGGCCATGCAGGAAGGGCGCGAGATCGTGCCGATTCCGGTTTTCGGTCTGGGCGAGACGTCCATGCTGATGGCCTGCATGTACGGGCATAAGTTCTCGGGCGTCGCATTCCATTCGAAGCAGTCGCAGTATTACGACCGCAAGGCGTTCGAATACGGGCTCACCGCGCGGCACATTCCGTTCGGCGATCTGGGTATCGATTTCACCGAAGTGCAAAAAGGCTTCACCGATCCCGGTCAGATGACGGAGACTTTCATCAAGGAATGCCGCCGCCTTGCCGCGCAGGGTGCCGAAGTGATCCTGGCTGCGTGCGCGACGGTCAACGCGATCATTCGCCGCGAGAAAATCAACGAGGTGGACGGCGCGCTGATCATGGACTGCAACGCGGTGCTGCTCAAGACGGCGGAAGGCATGGCGGATCTGAGCAAATCGATCGGACTGCACGCCAGCCGCCGGTTGCTGTTCCAGGGCCCGGAGCGGCGCGCGCTCGACGATTGGATGCGGATCTACAACTTCCGGTCCAGCGCACAGCTGAAGCCTTGAGCGCCCCCGGTCCATCTTATGGGACCTTTGGCGGGCATACGCATAGTAGAGCTGGCGGGTATCGGGCCTGGCCCGATGTGCGCCATGTTGCTTGCGGACCTGGGCGCGACAGTGCTGCGGATCGACCGCGCGCAGCCGGTTGAGCTTGGCAGCCCGCGGCCGCTCAAATTCAACCTCCTGTTGCGCAACCGGCACGCGATTGCGCTGGATCTCAAGAAGGCCGACGCGGTAAAGCTGGTATTGAATCTCGTCGAGCGCGCCGATGCATTGATCGAGGGCTTTCGCCCGGGCGTCACGGAAAGACTGGGCTTGGGGCCGAGCGAGTGCCACAACCGCAACCCACGTCTGGTGTACGGCCGCATGACCGGGTGGGGCCAGACGGGAACGCTGGCTGCTTGCGCGGCGCACGATCTCAACTATATAGCGCTGGCGGGGGCGCTGCATTCGATCGGGCGGGCGGGCGGGCCGCCGGTGCCGCCGTTGAATATGCTCGGCGATTATGCGGGCGGATCCCTCTATCTCGCATTGGGGTTGCTCGCGGGCATCATCGAAGCGAAGCGCTCGGGCGAGGGGCAGGTCGTGGATGCCGCGATTGTTGATGGCACCGCGTCACTCATGACCGCGGCATTCGGACTGCATGCCGGCGGATTGTTCAATCTCGAGCGCGGCACCAATATGCTTGATTCCGGCGCCTATTTCTACGACGTTTATCAGTGTTCGGATGGCCAGTGGGTTTCCGTGGCAGCCATCGAAGGGCGGTTCCACGCCGAATTGCTCAGGTTGCTGGAGATCGATCCCCGGGCGATCGGCGAGCAGGGGAACAAGGCGAACTGGCCCAGGGCGCGGGAGCTTTTCGCGGCAAAGTTCAGGACCCGCACGCGGGACGAATGGTGCGCGCTGCTCGAAGGGACAGACGCATGTTTCGCGCCGGTGTTGTCGCTCATTGAGGCACCGGCGCACCCGCATCATGCAACGCGCGGGACGTTCGTCACGGTCGACGGGATCGTGCAGCCCGCGCCGGCGCCGCGTTTCAGCCGTACCGTGCCCGCGCATCCAACGCCGCCGGAAAAACCGGATCCACGCGCAGCCCTCGC
>JACPTJ010000506.1 GCA_016192835.1 Betaproteobacteria bacterium | reverse complement strand
CCCGTCACGCGCAGTACAAGACCGATCCGGACCTGCAGCGCAGTCACGCTGCGGCGCCGTGGATCGTAACGTGGGACGACCACGAAGTTGACAACGATTATGCCGACGACCGGTCCGAAGATCTCGATCCGGATTTTCTGGTGCGCCGCGCCGCCGCGTATCAGGCGTACTACGAGCACATGCCGCTTGCGCGGCGCGCGATTCCACGCGGCCCCCACGCGCAGATTTACGACCGCTTTACTTTCGGCGACCTCGTGCAGTTCCACGTGCTCGACGACCGCCAATATCGCGCGCATCAGGCCTGTGCAAGGCCGGGCCGGGGCGGATCAAACGTCGTCGCCGACTGCGCCGAGCGGCTTGCGTCCGAGCGCACGATGCTCGGCGCCGCACAGGAGACGTGGCTCTCGGAGGGCCTCGCCCGCACGCGCGCGCGCTGGAACGTGATTGCCCAGCAGACGCTGATGGCCCGGCACGCGCGCACCTCGGCTTACGGCCAGAGCTTCTGGACCGACGGCTGGGATGGCTATCCGGCCGCGCGCGCGCGGCTGCTCAACGACATCGCGAGGCTCGGGCCGTCGAACCCGCTCGTGATTGGCGGCGACATGCATTGCAACTGGGTCGCCGACCTGAAACCCGACTTCGACGATCCGCAGTCCCCGGTCGTCGCGACGGAATTCTGCGGCACCTCGATGACTTCGCAGGGTCCTACCCAAAAACAGGTGCAGATGATACTCGCGGAAAACCCGCATCTGCGCTACGGCAACGGCCAGCAGCGCGGCTACGTGAAAATGGAGATCGTGCGCAACGCGTGCACCGCGACGCTGCGCGCGCTGGAGAGCGAAAAGCGCGCGGACAGCGGTATTTATACGCTCGCGGCTTTCGTCGTCGAGAACGGCCGCCCGGGCGCGCAACGCGCTTAGCAACCTGATGCAAAACCCCACAAACCGTTCGTATTGAGCGTAGGAGTAGGGTGCGCTTGCGCACCATCCGGCAATCGGTGCGCAAGCGCACCCTACACGCAACCTAAGCGCCGCGGCTCGCGCTGATGATTTCCGCACGCAGATCCTCGTAGCTCGTCGTCACCGGGAATTGCGGGAACTCGGCAATCACGTTCGCGGGTGGACGAAACAGGATTCCCGCATGCGCCGCGGCGAGCATGGTGGTGTCGTTGTAGGAGTCTCCCGCGGCAATGGTGTGGAAGTTCAGCTCCCTGAACGCTTTCACCGATGCGCGCTTATGGTCGCGCAGCCGCAGCCGGTAGTCGCGCACGCGGCCGGCGTCGTCGACGATCAGTTCGTGGCAAAACAGCGTCGGCAAACCCAGCTGGCGCATGAGGGGCGCCGCAAACTGGTAGTACGTGTCGGACAGGATCACCACCTGGCAATAGCCGCGCAGCCAATCGAGGAACTCGCGCGCGCCGTCAAGCGGCCGCATCCCGTCGATTACTTCCTGGATGTCGGGCAGCCCCAGGCCCTTGCGATTGAGTATTTCGATGCGCCCGCGCATCAGCTTGTCGTAGTCGGGTTCGTCGCGGGTGGTCTTCGCCAGCTCCGGTATGCCGGTGCGTTCGGAAAATTCGATCCAGATCTCCGGGATCAGCACTCCTTCAAGGTCAAGACAAACGATCTGCAACATATTCTCCAGTAGGTTTCATGACATTACCAATTAACTGGTGACTGGTGATTGGTGATTGGTGATTGGTGAATAGTGTCAACCGGCGCTCTGCTTTAACGGCAACTACGAATTACGAATCACCAGTCACTAATCACCGCACTTATCACGAATCACTAATCACCGATTCCTAATACCAACCGATGTCCTGGCCGCGCGGGTCGCTTTCTGCCTGGGTTGCGCCGCCGGTTTTGGACTTGAACACGAGCTGCATATTGCCCCATTTGCGGCCCGTAATGTGCAATACATGGTGCCTCGCCTCGAGAGCGCCGCGCCATTCGGCCGGAAAACCGTCCGGTTCGATTTCGACGCGGTCCGGCGAGTACTGATGGTGATAGCGGGGTGCCGCGGCCATGCGCCGCAAGTCGACTTCGCGCTGGTTAACGTAATCGAGTATGCACAGCAGCACCTGGCTGATGATGCGCGAACCTCCGGGCGCGCCGAGCACAAGCACGCCTCTTGCATCCTCGACGAACGTCGGGGTCATGCTCGACAGCGGCCGCTTGCGCGGCTCGATGCGGTTGGCCTCCCCGCTGCGCAGGCGGTAGGCATTCGGAATTTCCGGCCGCAACGAAAAGTCATCTATTTCGTTGTTCAGCAGTACCCCGCTATCGCCGGCGACCACTCCTGCGCCAAACAGAAAATTGATGCTCAGGGTCGCGCCCACGCGGTTGCCGTCCGCGTCTATGACCGAATAATGCGTGGTGTTGCCGCTCTCGTTCACCACGGCGGCGGCGAGCCGGTCGCTCGGCGTCGCCGCTGCCGGGTCGATGGTCGCGGCACGGCTGCGCGCGTAAGACTTGCCGGTCAATTTCGCCGTCGGCACCTTGACGAAGTCGGCGTCGCCGAGAAACAGGGCGCGATCCTGAAAAGCGCGCCGCAGCGCTTCGATCACGAGGTGCGCGCCCGCCGGATCCCGCGCATCGACGGGCGGGAACTGCTCGAGGATGTTCAGTGCCTGGGCGAGCGTCACACCGCCACCCGACGGCAGCGCAGCGGTAATTATCGTTGCGCCACGGTAACTGATTCTGACCGGCGCGCGCTCGACCACCCGGTAATTTTCGAGATCGGTCAGGCTCCACGCGCCGCCCGTCGCGTTTACCGCCGCGACGAGCGCTTGTGCCACGCGCCCCCGGTAAAACCCGTCGCGTCCGTGCCGCGCGATCAATTCAAGAGTGAGAGCGAGCTGAGGTTGGCGCAGCAGATAGCCCGGCTGCGGCGCCTGATTGCCGGCGAGAAATGTGCGCGCGGTATTGACGCCGTTGAGCAGAAAGCGCTCGCGCAGCCTGGCGATGCGCGCATAGCGGGGATCAACCGGAAAACCGTGGCGCGCCAGCGCAATCGCCGGCGCGAGCGTACGCGCGAGCGGCAGCCGGCCGTAATTCTGCGCGAGTTGCGCCATGCCGGCAGGCGCACCGGGAATTCCCGCCGCCCTGCCGCCCTGCAGCGTCGCCCCCGCAATCGGCTTGCCGCTGCCATCCAGATACATGGCAAGCGTAACTGCGGCCGGCGCGGTTTCGCGGGCATCGAGCATCACCTGATGGTTGTCACTGGCACGGTGCAGCAGCCAGAAGCCGCCGCCGCCAAGTCCTGACGAATACGGCTCGACCACCGCGAGCGCCGCAGCAACCGCGACCGCGGCGTCAAACGCATTGCCGCCCTGGCGCAGCATCTCGTAGCCGGCAGCGGTGGCAAGCGGGTGGGCCGAAGCGATTGCGGCACCGGCCGGCGCGGCCGCCGCACGCGCGGCGCCGGCAAGCGCAATGCACAGCACAAGCAGCACAGCCTCGACCCCGGCGAGGGCGCGCGCACGGCCGGAAAACCATTTGGAAATGCAGTTCATCGGAACCTTATTTCAGCAAATGCTGCGCAAAGAAACGCTCCGCGCGAATGCGGGCATCGCTCATCGCGGCACGATTGGCGTCGTTCGCCTGTTTGCGGCTGCCGGGATCGTCGAACGAGTGCTGTGCACCGGCATATACCACGACCTCGAGTTCGGCGCCGCGCGCGAGTGTCTGTTGCGCGAGGCGCTGGCACACCACCGGCGAGACTTCCTTGTCTTCGGAGGCGAGCAGCATCAGCAGCGGCGCATAGGGGCGGTAATTCTGCTTTTCCTGCACGCGGCACCCGGGATACAGCGCGAGCGCGGCGCGGAATCCGGACTGCGGAGTCGGCTGCGCGATGCCCGGCGCAGTGTCGGCGAGCGACGCAAGCAGCGTCATCGCGCCATTCGACCAGCCTTGCACGCCGACGCGATCCGCAATCACGTCACCGCGCCCGCGCAGGTATTCGAGCGCGCCGTAGGCGTCCAACGGACGCACGGTTTGCTCGCTGACCTCCGCCGGCCGGTCTTGGTAGGAATGAATTGGAAAACCCTGCGCGTAACCGCGCGGCCCAAAGCTGTCGACGTGCAATGCGAGGTAGCCGCGCTCGGCCCAGAACTCGCCCCACGCTTGGTGGCGCTGGGTCAAGGTGTGGGCGGCGTAGACGCCTTTGGCCCGAGTCGAATAGGGCCCGGCGCGCCCGTGCAGCATCACCACCGCGGGAAACGGCCCGGCCCCTTGAGGTTTGAACAAATAGCCGACGAGTTGAGTGTTGCCGTCCCGGCTCGGAAAGCCGACCGTATCGGGCAACTGCGCGGCCGCGGCGTTGAGCGCAAAGATCAGCACCAGCACGCCCAAACAACGGTAAACGGTGACTATTTTGAATAACATTTGTCCGTGACAGTTTTCCAGCGAATTCCAATTTGACCCGGATTGTAAACCAAGCGCTGCGGCCACCCGCGGCAAATGCCGCACGCCATCAGGTAGAATTGTCACACGCCTGCACGCAGCGGCGCGGCAACAGGAGACCATGCATGAAAATCGCAAACATCGGCGTCATGAGTCCCGGCGATATGGGACAGGCGGTTGCACAGCAACTCAAGCAGCACGGCTACCACGTCTGCACCGCGCTCGACCGGCGCAGTGCGCGCAGCAAAGCGCTGGCGCGGGAAGCGGGCCTTACCGACTTGGGTTCGCTCGGCCGGTTGACCGAGCAATGCGAAGTGATACTTTCGATCATGAATCCCGCGGCCGCGCTGGAGTTTTCCGGCGAAGTGGCGCAGGCGCTGCGCGCCAATCAGCGCCACCCGCTGTTCGTCGACTGCAACGCGATCGCGCCGGTCACGATGCAGGCCGTGAACGCGAATATCACCGCGGCCGGCGGACGCTGCGCCGACGGCGGCATCATTGGCCCGCCGCCGCGGGGCACCGCCAAGATGCGCCTCTACGTATCCGGGCCCGAGGCACGCGAGCTCGAGCCGCTCTCCACGCCGCAGATCAGCGTGCAAGTGCTGAGTGAGCGCATCGGCGATGCGAGCGCAATCAAAATGTGCTACGGCGCGATGAACAAGGGCGTGATCGCGTTGGCGCTCGAGGTGCTGGTCGCGGCGCGCCGGCTCGGCGTCGATGCCGCGTTCGAGACCCAGCTCCTGGAAACGCAACGCGATGTCTACGAACGGGTCATTGGCGGTTTGCCGGTGATGCCGCCCAAAGCGTATCGCTGGGTGCCGGAAATGCTGGAAATCGCGCGTACCTTCGAGGCCGTGGGAATGACTCCGCGCGTGTTCCAGGGCGCTGCCGACATCTACGAATTCGTCGCCGCCACGGCACTCGGCAGGGAAACGCCGGAGAGCCGCGACAAGTCGCGCGGCGGCAAGGACGTGGTGAGGATGCTGGCGGACGCGCCGGTGAAATGACGCGCTACGCGACGCGGTAGATCGAGCGGCGGTCCCGCGCAAACGAGACGATGTCGGCCGCGCCTTCGCGCGCGCTGCGGCCGAGCGCGAGGCTCCCCGAGCCTTCGAGCAGCAGCTCGCCGCGCAGCACCTGCACTTCCTTGCCGTTGTCGAGCGTCACGAACGTGCCGTTGATGCTTTGATCGAACAGGTAGAAGTGCGTGCGCAGCAGGCGGATCCTGAGATGCTGGCGCGACGCGAATAGCTCCGTAACGACCAGATCGCACTCGCTGCCGCGCCCGATCGTGAGGGTGCGGTTCGCGTGGTCCAGGCGCACCGTTCGCGTCCCGAGCGTCACCTTCAGGCTTCCCTCGTCGCCCGGAATGAGCCTCTGCGCGCCGAGGCTGACATTGGTAATCGCCGCCGTGTCCTTCTGCCAGACGACCTGCGAAATGGTTGATTCCTCGTCGCTGCCCTTGAGGACCACCCGGAAGACGGGGCGCACGCAAGTGCGCAGCTCCGGCGCCAGCGCGCGCTCGGTCGCGTCGGTCGTCAATATCTGGTCCGGCGCGGCGACGGCCGTCAGGTAAGCCGCGGCATTCACGGTGTAACCGAAGATGTCGTTGCCTTCGACGAGGACCGGGCCGTAATGCAGCCCGGAGTGGATCTTGATGCGGCGGTCGCCGGGCCGCTTGGCTTCAATCTGCACCTGGATTTCGCTCGCCGCGAGCACGGCGTCATCGGAGCGCGCAAACGCGCACATGATTTCGTCCCCGATGGTCTTGATGATGCGCCCCTTGAAACGCACGACCACGCCGCTCATCAATGCGAGACAGGAATTGACGATGCCGCGCGCGGGAACATCACCGAGCGTCTTGTAAAGGTAGCTGCTGTCGCTGATGTCCGCGAACAGCACCGCCATATGTTGCGTTTCACGCGCCATGCGAGCCTCTCTCGGCGGACAGTATATCCCACACCACCGCCGGTTTGTTCGTGCGTCAGCTGAAGCGGGGCAGCGCCCCGCTTTATATCAGGACCTGGTGCAGCCGATGGGCGGCGGCGAGCGTCTGTGCGTCGTTGCCGAAGGCGCCGACCACCTGCAATCCGACCGGCAGGCCGTTGGCGGCAGCCGCAACCGGAATGCTCACGCACGGCACGCGCAACAGCGTCCAGATGCGGCTGAACAGCGGATCGCCGGTCGATTCGAGCCCCGCGGGCGCCGCGCCAGGCGCGCTCGGCGCGAGCAGCACGTCGCAATCGGTGAAAACTTCGGTCAGACTGCGGCGGCAGTTGCGCGCCAGTGTCTGCGCCGCGTCGTAGCGCTCCGAGGAGATCTGCAACCCCGCTTCAAGTATCCCGCGCAGCCGCGCGCTCAACTGCGGCCCGTGCGTGAGCCGCTCGTGCGCAAGCGACTGCGCCTGTTCGGTGAGCTGGATGTCGCTTTGCGCCTGCACCAGACTGGCGTACGTGGGCGGCAGCTTGATTTCCTTCACCGGAATGCCACCCGCCGCGAGTTTTTCTGCCGCGCGCTCGAATGCCGCGACCGTTTCGGGCTGCGCCTGCTTCCATTCGTAGGTGCGGCAAATGCCGACCCGCAGCGGCACTGCCAACGGCCGCCCGACCAGCAAATCGGCGCGGCCGCTGACCGCAGCCGCCAGCAACGCGGCATCGGGGACCGTGCGCGCGATCGTACCCACGGTATCGAGCGTGTCGGACAAGGCTTTGACGCCGACGCGGCTGATCAAGCCGAAGCTCGGCTTGTAGCCGACCACGCCACAGAACGCCGCCGGCCGGATCACCGAACCCGCAGTCTGCGTGCCGAACGCAAGCGGGACCATGTAGTCGGCGACGGCGGCGGCTGAACCGGAGGACGACCCACCCGGCGTGTGCCCGGGATGGTGCGGATTGCGCGTCTTGCCGGGATACATCCCTGCAAATTCGGTCGTGACGGTTTTGCCGATGACGATCCCGCCGGCCGCACGCGTCAGCGCCACACACGCCGCGTCCCACGCCGGACGGTGGCCCGCATATACCGGCGTGCCATAGGCGGTCGGCATGTCGACCGTGTCGATCAGGTCCTTGACCGCTACCGGCAGCCCGTGCAACAAGCCGCGAGGCGGGCCCGCATCGGCGGCACGCGCCTGCTCGAGCGCCGCGTCGCGGTCGAGGTATTCCCATGCCTGTACTGCGTCCTCGCGCGCGGCGATGCGCTCGAGGCAATCGCGCACCAGCGCTTCGGAGGTAAGCTTCTTAGCGGCGATCTGGCGTGCCGCCTCGACCGCGGAGAGCGTGTTCAATGAACCCACCGAAAGACCTCACTCACGTATCGGATGGCGGCAAATTTGCACCGATTGTCTGATGCGGTCAAGAGTAACGTAGATCCCGTCACTCTATCTTCGTGATTTCCGGTTCCCGTCTCTTGCCGGCGTCCAGCGGCAACTGATCCGCCCGTCAGGATTTGCCGATCATCCCGGCTTTGTCCTGCATGCGCTGGTCGAAGCGCTCGAGATTGATGATGATGCGCTCGTGCAGGCCTTCGCCGATGCGCTCTTTCTCATCTTCGGCTTGCACGCGGAAACTCAGCGTGCGTTTTTCGACCCTGATCAGTTCCGCGTGAGCGCGCACGCGCATGCCGACCGGCGTTGCCGCGACATGCGTGATATCGAGATGGATCCCGACGGTCTGGTGGCCCGGCGGCAACAGGCCCTCGACGGCCTGCAGCGCAGCCGCCTCCATCAGGTTCACCATCACCGGTGTCGCGAGCACATGCACGCGGCCGCTGCCGATGTGCGGCGCGGTATGCTGCGCGCCCACCACGATTTCGGTGGAGCCTTTCAGGCCTGGTTTGATTCGGGTGATATCCATAAGAACTGGTGACTCGTGCCAAACCTTAACAGATCAGCGCGCCGAGCGCGTATTATTGAGCATTACGTTACCGGATGACAGTTTCGCGGAGGATCGCAAGGGCGCGGATTCATCGCGCCGTCTGGGGTGGTTGCTCGGCGGGGTTACGGTCAATTATCGTGGGTAATCAGCGGCCATGTTAATCGACAACCGCCCAAAACAAAACCATCCCTGCGGTGCATGGATAGATCATTTTGGTGGCCAGATCCCCACCTCCCGCATCACCACTTCAGGCCTGCGCATCTGCGCCACCACTTCATCGCTCTGGCCTGTCGCACCCGCGTCGCCTATCCCCGCACCGAGGCGGCGCGCATGCGCGATAACGGTTCTGCCGAAATCAACCCGCTGCGCCTCAAATGCCTGCAGCGCACCCGGCAGATCGTCCCCATAACGCGCCAATTCGTCGACCAGCGCGACCGCATCGCCCGCGGCCTTGGTCACGCCGATGCCGCAGTGCGGCCGCGCCACGAACGCCGCATCGCCCAGAATCGCAACCCGATCGAAAACGAGGCGCGGGGACTCCAGATCGTAGATCGGCTGAAAGAATGGCTCGGCGGTCGCGCGCACGACCTCCGCGAACTGCGGCGCGAGCAGCCGCTCCGCGGCCGCGCGCATTTCCGCGATCACGTCAGCGCGGATCCGGTCGGGCGGAATGTTCATGTCGTGAAGGCATCCCGCCGCGTCGGTGAGGAGCGCGGGCAACTCGCTCGTTGCATCCACGGGCCGGTACCAGACGAAGTTGTAACGGCGCTCGCCTGGCCTGGTGGTGTTACGCGGGCCCGCGACCAGATAGCCGAGCATCTGCTCGCCGGGCGGCAGGCAGAACCCCATGCGCCCGAACAAGCTGCGTTGCGTGTATGCGCTCAAAACGCCTTCGTCGATCAGCCCACGCCATGCCACGTAACCGGCATAAACAGGCCTCGCCTCCGGCAGATACTGCGCGCGCACGGTTGAGCGTATGCCGTCGGCGCCGATCAGCAGATCGCCGGTGGCGCGCGTGCCGTCGGCAAAATACGCGGTGACGCTATCGTCACCCTGCCCGATGCGCTCGAGCGACTTGTCGAAATGGTAGCGCCCGGCGGCAAAAGCGTCCCTGAGCAGCCGGTACATCCGGCCCCACGCCGTCAATATCTGCCGCAGCGGAAACTCGTCGCCGATCACATTGCCCGCGCGATCGAGCGTCAGGCGCGACGTCGCCTCGACGCCTATCGTCTGGTCGATGGTGATGCCCGAGCGCTCCATCGCGCGAAACAGCTCGTCGTGGGTGACGATACCGGCGCCGCGCCCGGCCAGCGCCGCGCCGACGCGCTCGTAGACCTCGACCTCCCAGCCCGCGCGCGCGAGCAGATTCGCGGCGAACAGTCCGCCGAAAGAGCCGCCGATGACCAGCGCTCTGCGCCGCGCGTTCATGCCGCGTTACCAGCTCACGCCGCGGCTTTTTCGTTTGCCGGGTAATTGAGCTCGATCACCACGCCGCTGGGATCGTCGAGGAATACCTGGTGCAATCCCAGGTCGGGAACGGCACGCTCCCGGTACTCGATATTTTTTTTCCTGAGCCGATCCAGCATGTCGCCCAAACCCGTCGCAGCAAAAGCGATGTGATCGAAAGTCCCGGTGCCGCCGGTCAACGTGGAGGTAGCGCGGTCGCCGAGGTAATCCTTGAGACCCTGGGGATCGTGCGGATCGATGCCGACAATATGCACGATCGCATTATCGTAGGAATCGTGGCTGCCGCGGTATAGCCATAACCCGGGGAACTTGAACGGCGGGCGCGGGCCCACGGAAAATCCCATGACTTCGGTGTAGAACTGGCGCGTCGCCTCGAGATCCAGCGTCCGGACCGAGTAGTGGCTGAGCTTGTCGATAGACATCTGAAAACCCGCCGCCTGTTACTTGAGCGCGATCGGATT
>JACPTJ010000505.1 GCA_016192835.1 Betaproteobacteria bacterium | reverse complement strand
GAAAGCGTTTGATGCTGCACTCCATGATTTTAAACGGATGCCCGCGTCCGCCGAGCGCAGCCAGCCTGAACGGCGCGCGCGTCACCGCCTTGAAATAGCCCCCCACTCCCTCGAAAATCGGCGCCGGCCCGGTCATGCCGCGCGCCGCGAGCATCGCGGCGAACACCGCATTGCGGCTCGCATTGGCGTAGGCGCAGCCTTTCCACATCGAGACGTTGCCGATGCGCGTCTGATACAGCGCGATGTTGGGCGCGATGCCAAGACTGAACGCTGCGGCGATTTTCTTTTCCGGCAGTCCGAGCAGGCGCGCGGCAGCGGCCGTGCTCGCCATGCCGCCGACGGTCACGTGGTCGAAGCCGAGCGGCTTCAAGTCCGCTGCATCGCAAACCCGGCAAAATACTTCGTACGCGAGCGCGGTCGCGGCGATCACCTCCCTGCCGCTTCGCCGCATGATTTCCGCCGTGGAAAGTACTGCCGCGATGCTGTCGCTTGGATGGCCCGACTCGCCGGTGCTGGTGTAGCCGTCGTTGAAATCGAGAAAGCGGATCATCGCGCCGTTGGCGAAGGTCGCAAGATCGGGACTCGTGCGCTGGCCACTGAGGATGACCGTTGCGGGTTGGCTGCTCGTGACCGATCCGGCCATTCCGCGCGCGATTCGCGCCGGCTCGCCCGCAAACCCGCCGAGCGCGCAGCCGATGGTGTCGACGATGAGCCGCGTCGCCTGACGCACGACTTCGCGCGGCAGGTCTTCAAAGCGCAACGCGGCCGCGTAGGAACTCAACTGTTCGACGATCGTCGTCATTATTCTAAAGCCCCAAGCCCCGCGCAATGATATTGCGCTGGATTTCCGACGTGCCGACGCCGATGGTGGCCAGGCGCGAATCGCGGAAGAACCGCTGCATCGGATATTCCATGCAGTAGCCGTAGCCGCCCAGGATCTGCAGCCCCATGTCAGAGACCGCCTTGTACGCTTCGCTCGTTTGCAGCTTCACGACCGCGGCATCCACGCGCGTTGCCTTGCCTTGCGACATCAGCCAGGCAAACCGGTAAACCAGCGTCCGGGCAACGTCCAGCATCACCTTCATGTCGGCGAGCTTGTGGGAGATCGCCTGAAACTGGCCGATGGGCCGCCCGAATTGCTTGCGGGTCTTCGCATACTCCAGCGCGTAATCAAACGCAGCCAATGCCGCTCCGGTTCTGGCGGCGGACAGGCCCAGCCGTTCGTACCAGAGATAAGCATCCACGGCTTCCCATCCCCGATCCACTTCACCGAGCACCGCCGAGGCCGGCACTTTCACATCGGTGTAGAAAACCTGCGTGGTGCCGATGGCGCGAGTACCCATGGTCTTGATCTTCCGAATCTCGATTCCCGGCAGGCGCGTGTCGACCAGGAAATTGGTAATGCCTTGCTGCTTCTTCGCTCCCGTCGACGTGCGCGTGACGAGCACGCAGTAGTCGCTGATGTCCATGCCGGAAGTAAAAATCTTCTGCCCGTTGATCACATACCCGCCGTCGACCGCCGTTGCCTTCGTGGTCAACGCCGCGGCATCGGAACCGGAATGCGGTTCCGTCAGGCCGAAGCAGACCGAAAGCTCCCCGCGCACGAGTTTCGGCAGTAAAGTCTCCTTCTGCGCCTGGGTGCCGTGCGTCAGTACCGCATAGCCGCCGTAGGTCAGCGTGCGGAAAAGCCACGTGCCGAGCTCCTCGAAATGCCTTCCTGCTTCCTCGAGCAAAATCGCGAGCTCGATCGCCGAGCCGCCGCTTCCGCCCCACTCCACCGGGACGATCAGGCCGAACCAGCCGTGCTTGCCGAGAGCTTCGTAGGCCTCGCGCGGCGGGTGCGCCTCGTTGTCGCAACGCTCGGCATATTGCGGCGGACAGACTTCGTCCAGCAGTTCGTTGAGGTGGGCGCGCAAGGTTTCCTGATCCTGGGTAAATGAGAAGTCCAAATCTGTTCTCCTCTTGCGAAAGATGTAACCGGGGAAAGCCTGGTCAGGCCGGCAGAAGCTGCTACAACATTCTGGAAAATTCCTGGAGGAAGGAGTAAAAGTATCACAGACGGCGGCGGCCATGCCAGCGAACCTTTCACCCGAGTACAAGGCAGCGGAAGCGGCGTTCCGCAAAGCGCGCGATCCCCGCGAGCGCCTGGACTCCCTGCGCGAGATGCTGCGCACCATTCCCAAGCACAAGGGCACCGACCACCTCCAGGCGGACATCAAGCACCGCATCAAGGAACTGTCCGAGGAGCTCGAGGGGCCGAGGAAAGGCGGCGCGGCGCGCAGCGGCCCCGCGCTCGTGATCCGTCCCGAAGGCGCGGCGCAGATCGCGCTGCTCGGGCCGCCCAACTCGGGCAAATCCGCGCTGCACGCGCGGCTCACCGGGTCGGGCGCGAACGTCGCGCCGTATCCTTTCACGACCCAGTATCCCGAGCCGGGAATGATGCCCCACGAGGATATCCACTTTGAGCTCGTCGATCTGCCGGCCATCTCCCCCGAGCATCCGGTGCCATGGCTGGCAGGCACGTTGCAGACTTGCACACCGTGCTGCGCGAGAAACGCGTGACGCTGACGGAACTGTGGAATCCGGCGGCGCAAGCGTCCGAAACCGCGGGCGAGCGCGATGACGATCCTTTCGCGCTGCGGCTTCCCACGTTGATGCTCGCGAACAAGGCGGACGCCAGCGCCGACATCGAAGCGGAGCTCGATGCGTTTCGCGAGTTGACCGCGCTGCGCTATCCCGCGCTCGCGGTTTCCGCGACCACCGGCCGTGGACTCGGCGAGATCGGGCCGTGGCTTTTTTCAAATCTCGGCATTGTCCGTGTTTACACCAAAGCCCCCGGCAAGCCGCCCGACAAGGACCGGCCGTTCACGTTGCGCCGCGGCCAGACAGTGGAGGACGTCGCGCGGCTCGTGCACAAGGACGTGGCGCGCGCGCTCAGATATGCGCGGGTGTGGGGCAAATCCGGATTCGACGGCCAGCAGGCCGGGCGCGACCACGCGGTTGCCGACGGCGACGTGATCGAGCTGCACACTTGAGCGGCAAACGATGGGCAATGGCCACGGTCATTCGGCGCCCAGAAAATCCCGCATGTCCGCCGCGTGCGATGGTCTGTCCACTCAGGCAGGATCGGACGGCGGGGGAGTCAAATCCGCCGCCTGAAGCTCCACGTGGATTTCCCGAACCTGGATTTCGAGCTCAGGGAGGCTGTTTTGGATCGTGTCCCAGACGATATCCGGGTCGATCTTGAAATACTTGTGTGCGAGCACGATGCGCATCGCGTAGATCTTTCCCCACGGAATGCCCGGATACCGCACCGTCAATTCGGCATCGGCGTTTTGGATGCGGCTCGCCGCTTCTCCAATGTTCTCCAGATTCTTTGCCACGGCATCCTGTGTACGCTCGTCGGCGAGGAACTTCGCTCGATCCATCCCGTTGGTATAGCGGCGGATCTTTTCAATCGCCGCGAAGATGTGTTCCAGATAGTCCGCGACGCGAAGCCGCTCGCCGTTCATACGGGGACGGCTTCGCGCAGGACCCGGTCGCGAAACTTGTCCGGAAGCGCTCCGGGTGTCAGAACATCCACCGGGACTCCGAGCAGCGCCTGCACTTCGATCTGAATGCCGGCAATGTCGAGCAAGGTGGTGACACCTTGGATCGGATCGACCAGGAGGTCGAGATCGCTGCCGGGCTTGTCGGCAGATCGCAGCACCGAGCCGAACACGCGCGGATTACTCGCGTGGTTAGCCTCGACGACGCGACGAATCTGTTCCCTGTGAGCACCAAGCGCTTCGGATGGCCGCATAATCTTTGCCCCTCGACCGTTGAGGGCTAGAGTGTAGCATCGCCCTCGCCTCGAGTGGGAGGGCATGCGCGGCAGGAGGTCCGGCCGGCGGGCGGCACACCCTACGGGGGCCGCGCGATGCCTGGTGCGCGCGCCGCATCCTACGCGTAATCGAAGCGCCGCAGCACCGCCGGATCGATGAGGTCCACGCGGTTGGCGATCCAGAAACGTCTGAGCCAATATTGCATAGGTGCCGTTTCGCACTAAACTGCACCACCGGCGTGCAACGCCGCGATTTCCGCCGCGCTGTAACCAATCCCGGCTAGAATCCGGTCGGTGTGTTCACCGACCGCGGGTATCGGGTCGATACGCGCTTCGAAATCCGGCATAGTCACCGGCGGCAACAAGGCAGGCAACGGTCCGACCGGCGAATCTACCTCGCGCCAGCGCTCCCGCGCTTTGAGCTGCGGGTGCTGCCACACCTCTTCCGGCGTGTTGATGCGCGCGTTGGCAATGCCGGCCGCGTCGAGCTTCGCCACCACCTGCTCCGCGGTCAACGCGCTGAACGCCTGCTCGATCAGCGCCACGAGCTCCGCGCGGCGCGCGACGCGCTTTGGGTGGTTATCGTAGCCCGGATCCTGCGCGAGCCCGGGGCGGCCGAGTATCTGCTCGCAGAACACCGCCCACTCGCGCTCGTTTTGCAACCCCAGCATTACGTATTTGCCGTCCCCGACGCGAAACCTGCCATACGGTACGATGGTCGCATGGTCGGGGCCGCTGCGGCCCGGCGCCTTGCCGCTGAAATGCGTGTAGTAAAGCGGATAACCCATCCACTCACCGAGCGCCTCGAACATCGTCACTTCGACGCGCGTGCCCTTGCCGGTCTTCCCGCGCTGAAGCAGCGCGGTCAGGATGCCGGAGTATGCATACATGCCGGCGCTGATGTCGACGATCGATATGCCGACTTTGCTTGGCGTCTCGGGAGTGCCCGTCACGGACAACACGCCGGCCTCGCTTTGCACCAGCAGATCGTAGGCTTTCTTGTGCGCATACGGACCGCTGTCGCCGTAACCCGACAGGTCGCACACGATCAGCCGCGGGTGTTTTGCGAGCAGCGCCGGCGCCGCGAGTCCGAGCCGATCTGCCGCGCCCGGCGCAAGGTTCTGGATGAAGACGTCCGCCGTGACGAGCAACCGCGCGAGGATTTCCTGCGCCCGCGGATGCTTGACATCCAGCGTCAGGCTTTCCTTGGAGCGGTTGAGCCAGACGAAGTGCGACGACATGCCTTTCACGCTGTCGTCGTAGTCGCGCGCGAAATCGCCAACCCCGGGGCGCTCGATCTTGATCACGCGCGCGCCGAGATCGGCGAGCTGGCGCGTCGCGAACGGCGCCGCGACCGCCTGCTCGAGCGCGACGACGGTTATTCCATCAAGAGGTCGCATTTTGCGCCGGTGAACGGGTGAATGAGTGAAAGAGTGAAGCCCCCTCACCCTAACCCTCTCCCCCGGTAACGGGGGAGAGGGAATCTTTTACTCCTTCACTCCTTCACTCCTTCACTCAAAACGATCTTGGCATTCCCAAGACATGCTCGCCGATGTAAGAGAGGATCAGGTTGGTCGAGATCGGCGCGACCTGATACAGCCGGGTCTCCCGGAACTTGCGCTCGACGTCGTACTCGGCGGCGAAACCGAAACCGCCGTGGGTCTGCAGGCAGACGTTGGCGGCTTCCCACGACGCGTCCGCAGCCAGCAGCTTCGCCATGTTGGCTTCCGCGCCGCACGGCTTGTGCGCATCGAACAGTTCGGCCGCCCTGAAGCGCATCAGGTTCGCGGCCTCGACGTTGACGTAAGCGCGCGCGAGCGGAAACTGGATTCCCTGGTTGCGGCCGATCGGGCGGTCGAAAACCACGCGCTGTTTGGCGTAGCTGGTGCCCTTGTCGATGAACCAGTAGCCGTCACCAATGCACTCCGCGGCGATCAGGATGCGCTCGGCATTGAGGCCATCGAGTATGTATCTGAAGCCCCTGCCTTCTTCGCCGATCAGGTTCTCGGCGGGGATCTCGAGGTTGTCGATAAAAAGCTCGTTGGTCTCGTGGTTGACCATGTTGCGGATCTGCCGCGCGGTGATGCTCCTGCCCACCGTCTCGCGCAGGTCAACGAGGAAAATCGACATGCCTTCGGATTTCTTCGCCACCTCAGCCGGCGGCGTGGTACGCGCGAGCAGAATCATGAGATCCGAGTGCTGCAAGCGCGAAGTCCACACCTTCTGGCCGTTTACCACGTAGCGGTCGCCCCGTTTTACCGCCGTGGTCGTGATCTTGGAGGTGTCGGTTCCCGCCGTGGGCTCGGTGACGGCCATCGACTGCAGGCGCAGCTCGCCCGTAGCGATCCGCGGCAGGTACTGGCGCTTTTGCGCTTCGGACCCGTGCCGCAGCAGCGTGCCCATGTTGTACATCTGGCCGTGGCACGCACCTGAGTTGCCGCCGGAGCGGTTGATCTCTTCCATGATCACGGAGGCTGCGGCGAGCGACAGGCCCGACCCGCCGTACTCTTCGGGAATCAGCGCGGCGAGCCAGCCCGCCTTGGTGAGCGCCTCCACGAACGCTTCCGGATATCCGCGCGCCTCGTCGACCTTCTGCCAGTACGCGCTGTCGTACTGATTGCAAAGCGCTCGCACGGCGTCGCGTAATTCGCTGTGAGGATCTTCGTGACCGGCTGGTGTCATAGAATGTTCCGCATGACCGGTGCGGCGCTGACGCGAACCGGCGGTAAGGTGAATGGGGTTGCGGAATTATAGCAAAGCGCAACCCGGCTCCGCCTGCGCAGCCGCAAATGGCGCGGGATCGCCAAAGACGCTACCATTACTCGGTATTACGAAACCGGATGACAGTCCGGGT
>JACPTJ010000504.1 GCA_016192835.1 Betaproteobacteria bacterium | reverse complement strand
TGCGCCTGACAGACAAACTCCGATTTGCGTGCACGCTGCTTGCTGCAGCGCTTGCCGGCTGCGCATCGGTCACCACGCGGGTCACCGTGCTCGATCCTGCGCAGCAATACGCGCCGACGCAGAACGTCGCGGTATTGCTCGAGCTCCCGCCGCAGCCACATTCCAGGATCGCGCTGATCGAAGCGCAGGGCCCGGTTGGCGGCGGCGAAGCCGAGCTCTACGAGGAGGCGCGCAGGAAAGCACAGGCGCTCGGTGCCGACGCGATCGTGCGCCTGGAAGTGATCTCGGTCTACCAGCCGCCGGTGCGCGTCTACGATCCGTGGTACGGCAACCCGTTCTATTCGCGCTACCGCTATCCGTACCGGCCGTTCGGCTACCACCCGTTCGCCTACGGTCCGTTCCCCTACAGCGAATATCGCTGGGTGGCAGGCGGCGATGTGAAGACGCTGAAAGCAGTCGCGATCAAATATACGCCGGATGATGCCGCAACCCTGCCGGCGCGCTGAGGAGGCTGGAAGCGCGCTCAACTGCGCCGTCGTGCCGCCTCGTACAACGGCAGCACGGTCGGCAGCAGCGATTCGATCTGCTGGATGCGGTTGGTTTCAGCCGGATGCGTGCTGAGAAATTCCGGCGGGCGCCCGCCCTGACTGGCCTTGATCATCTTCTGCCATAACGAAACCGCGGCGCGCGGATCGTAACCCGCGCGTGCGGTCAATTCGAGGCCGATGCGATCGGCTTCGCTTTCATCGACGCGGCTGAACCTCGTCGCGATCAAAGCCTCATAGACGGTGTTGGCGAGATCGGCAGAGCCCTCGCCCAGGCCCAGTAACGCAGCGCCGACGCCGATGGCGGCTTGCGCGGCGATCGCCTGGGAGACCTGTTCGCGCGAATGTTCGCGCAGCGCATGCGAGATTTCGTGTCCCATGACGACAGCAATTTCGTTGTCGCTCAGGTTGAGCTTCCTGATCAGGCCGGAGTAAAACGCGATTTTGCCGCCGGGCATGCAGAACGCGTTGAGCTCATCGCTGTTGATGACGTTCACTTCCCACTTCCAGCCCGGCGCATCGCGACGGAATACCGCGGTGTGCGGCTCGATGCGCGCCGCAATCGCGCGTACGCGCTGCGTGAGAGCCGGATCGGTATTGAGCGTGCCTTTTTTCGAGGCGTCGGCCCGCAGCTTGGCATAGCTCTGCGCCGCCATTTGTTCCAGTTGCTGCGAGGAGATCAGCAGCAACTGCTTGCGCTCGGCGCCGACCGCGCCGCCTTCCGTCGTGCTGGCGCAGCCGGCCAGGCCAAGAGCGGCCGATATCAGCAATGCCGTCGTGAACAGGCGGACGGTCGGGATCATTTGAAGTGCTTTACCGGTAGGCAGGAAATAGCGCAGGTGCGATCAAGTCACGTGCACTATTCTACTGCCTTCATAGCGGTTAGGTCGGGCACTGGAAGCGCACCGGCTGACTGAAGCCAAAACGGGCCCGTCCGGCCCGTTGTAACTTTCTGAATTCTGGCGCGCCCGGCCCGATTCGAACGGGCGACCTTCGGCTTCGGAGACCGACACTCTATCCATCTGAGCTACGGGCGCGCGGTGAAACGCTAGGATAGCGGTTTTGCCTGCAAGCGTCCATTTGGGCGGCCGGCGCGGTTTTACGGTGCGTGGGAATTGCCGCTATAATAAACACCTTTCCAGAGTTGCCGCGCAGGGATTTTCATGAGCGAAGAAGTGCACGTCGAGGAACACTCATCGCCGATCAAGACGCCTAAGCAGTTGATCATTGTCGTGCTGCTCGCGTTTCTGGTGCCGATCATCCTGATTGCGATGCTGTCACAACTGGTAACGACCGGTTTCGACGCCAGCAAGAACAATCCCGCGCTGTCCGACGAAGCCATTGCGCGCCGCCTGAAGCCGGTGGGTGATGTCGAAGTCGTCGATCCCAGCGCACCGAAAGTCGACAAGAGCGGCAAGGAAGTGGTCGAGGCGGCATGCAGCGCGTGCCACACGACGGGCGCGCTCGGCGCACCGAAAATCGGCGACAACGCGGCATGGGCCAAACTGATCGCACAGGGGCTGCCGCGCCTCAAACAGGACGCGATCAAAGGCGTCCGCCAGATGCCCCCGCGCGGCGGCAACCCGGATTTGAGCGATATCGAAATCGAGCGCGCGATCGTTTACATGGCCGACCAGTCCGGCGGCAAATGGATAGAGCCGATCAGCGCTACCGCGAAGCCCGCCGCGCGCAGCGGTGAACAGGTTGTGCAGACAGCATGCGCCAGCTGCCACCAGACCGGCGTGGGCGGCGCGCCCAGGATCGGGGACCGCGCAGCCTGGATTCCGCGGGCGACCAAGGGTTATGACATCGTGGTCCGGTCGGCTATCAAGGGCCACGGCGGAATGCCTGCGCGCGGCGGCATGGCCGACCTTACCGATGCCGAATTGCGCAACGCGGTCACCTACATGTTCAACCTGGGCGCTGCGGAAGCGAAAGTGCCTCAGGCGGTGGCGCCGGCCGCTCCGCCAGTAGCTGCTCCGGCAGCAACCCCCGCGGCCGCGCCCGCCAAGTCTGACGCCGGCAAAGGCAAAGCCGTGTACGAGGCGAGCTGTACGGTATGCCACGCGGCCGGTATTGCGGGCGCGCCCAAAGCCGGCGACAAAGCCGCGTGGGCGCCGCGCCTCAAGGCCGGGATGGATGCGTTGTATGCCACTTCGCTCAAAGGCAAAGGCGCCATGCCGCCCAAGGGCGGCAACGCGTCGCTCGCGGACGCCGACGTCAAGGCTGCGGTCGACTACCTCGTTGGAACTGCGAAGTGACCGGTCACTGGTGATTGGCTACCTACGCAATTGGTGACGTCCAGGGCTGTTATTCGGCGTTGCGCCGGCTGCTGGACCAATTGCGGTTCGATCCGGCGCGCGATCGTTTGTGGCTGGTCGGCGATCTCGTCAACCGCGGCCCGCAATCGCTGGCGGTGCTGCGCTTCGTAAAAAGCCTCGGCGCGCGCGCGGTCACTCTGCTCGGCAATCACGATCTGCACCTGCTGGTGGTCGCCGCCGGACACGTCAAACCGCACCGCGGCGACACGCTGGCTGCGATCCTGCGCGCGCCCGACCGCGACGAGCTGCTCGACTGGCTGCGCCACCGCAAAATGATGCATGCGGGCGCCGGCTACGCCATGGTGCACGCGGGGCTGCTGCCGCAGTGGTCCGTTCCGAAAGCGCTCAAGCTTGCGCGTGAAGTCGAGACCGCGCTACGCGGTGATGCTTACAACAATTTCCTGCGCCACATGTATGGCAACCAGCCCGATCGCTGGCGCGACGACCTGAAGGGCATCGCGCGGCTGCGCGTGATCACCAACGTGATGACGCGCCTGCGCATTTGCACCGTCGACGGCAAAATGGAATTCGCGCACAAGGGCAAGCCGGTCAATCTGCCGCGAGGCTATATGCCGTGGTACAACGTGCCGCGCCGGCGTAGCCGCGGCACGCCTGTCATCTGCGGCCACTGGGCCGCGTTGGGACTCTATACCGGATCCAACGTGTTTGCGCTCGACACCGGCTGCGTGTGGGGCCGCACCCTGAGCGCGCTCAGGCTTTCGGACCAACTGCTGGTTCAGTGCGGCTGCGGCGCGCGAACCTGACGGAGATTTCGCGACTTACCACAGAGCAATGTCGAAATTCTGCCTGAACCGGGCAGCGATTTCGTCGCGCGTGAAATGATGGTTCTGCCCGCCCCGCTGCGCGATTTTCAGTGCGCCGAGCAGCGACGCAAGCCGGCCGGTCTGCTGCCAGTCCATGCCGCTCGCGATTCCATACAGCAGCCCCGCCCGGTAAGCATCGCCGCAACCGGTCGGATCGACGACGCTGTCCGCCGCGACGCTCGGTATCTCGATCTGCTCACCGCCCGCGAAGATCAAAGACCCCTTCGCTCCGAGCGTCACCACCAGCGCCTTGACCCGCTGCGCGATCTGGTCGAGCCGCAGCTGCGTTTTCTCCTGCAGCAGCTGGCCTTCGTAATCGTTGACTGCGACGAAATCCGCAAGCCGCACGAATTCGAGCAGCTCGGCGCCCTCGAACATCGGCAGCCCCTGGCCGGGATCGAACAGAAACGGGATGCCGGCCGCGTGAAATTCGCGCGCGTGCTGCAGCATGCCTTCGCGGCCGTCCGGCGCAACGATGCCGAGCTTGACGTCATGCACGTCGTGGACGTGATTCAACTGCGA
>JACPTJ010000503.1 GCA_016192835.1 Betaproteobacteria bacterium | reverse complement strand
TCCGGACGACGCCATCATCGGACTGGTCAGTGACCGCATCAAGCAGGCGGATTGCAGCGCCGGCTTCCTGCTCGACGGTTTCCCGCGCACGATTCCGCAAGCCAGGGCGATGACGGCGGCGGGGATCGACATCGACTTCGTCGTCGAGTTCTGGCTCGACGATGAGGAATTGCTCAAGCGCAGCAGCGGGCGCCGAGTGCACCCGCCGTCCGGGCGCACGTCTCATGTATTGTTCAATCCGCCCAGGGTCGCGGGCAAGGACGACGTCACCGGGGAAGACCTGGTTCAACGCGCCGACGACCGGGAGGAAACGGCGCTCAAGCGGCTCGAAATCTACAAGCAGCATGCCGGCGCATTGGTCGATTATTACGCCAGCCGCGCCGCCAGCGGAGAGCCGCAGGCGCCGAAGCGCGTGAGAATTTCCGCCGCCGGCCCGCTGCAGGAGATCCGCGACACGCTGTTTACGGCGCTCGGCGCATACGAGACTGCGCTGACTGGTTGACGGCCCCGCCGTGCGCTGCGACGGGAAGGCCGGTCAGCCAGTCACTCGGGGCTGCGCATCGAGCATCGTCACGCCCGGCAGCTTGCACGCGAGCACCGCGAGCCTCAGCGCCTCCACCGCCTGCGGGCGCGGAAAGCTGCTGCGCCAGGCGAGCGCGATGCGGCGGCTGGGCTGCGGCGCGGTGAACGGGCGCACGGCGATCAGCGGGCCGGCCGCCGTTTTGGCGTCGGCGGCGGTCGACGGCAATACCGTGATGCCCGCGCCGGAAGCGACCATCTGGCGGATGGTTTCGAGCGAGCTGCCTTCGAGCGCCTGCTGAATGTTGCTCGATGTGGAGCGGCCCGAACGCGGGCAGGTTTGCAGCACCTGGTCGCGGAAACAGTTGCCCGCGCCGAGCAGCAGCAGCGTTTCGTTGCATAGCTGCCCAGCAGGGATTCTTGCTTTCCTGCTCCACGCGTGTGCTGCCGGCAGCACCACGCGGAACGGTTCGTCGTAAACCGCCTGCGTCACGATTCCGGTATCGGCGAACGGCAGCGACAGGATGATGACATCGAGATCGCCGTGTTTCAGCAGCTCGGCGAGCTGGACAGTGAAATTCTCCTGGAGCAGCAGCGGCATCTTCGGCGCGCGTTTGTGCAGGATGGGAATCAACTGCGGCAGCAGGTAGGGGCCCACGGTGTAGATTGCGCCGATCCGCAGCGGTGCGGCGAGCTCATCCTTGCCTTGAGTCGCAATTTGCCTGATCGCAGCGGTTTCCTCGATCACGCGCTGAGCCTGTTCGACAATGCGGGCGCCGGTCGGCGTTACCGTGACTTCATTGCGGTTGCGTTCGAACAATATGACGCCGAGTTCGTCCTCGAGCTTCTTGATGGCGACCGACAGCGTCGGCTGACTGACGAAGCATTTCTGCGCCGCGCGTCCGAAATGGCGCTCGCGCGCGACGGCGACGATATAACGCAGTTCGGTAAGCGTCATGGACGAGATCGACTAAACCGCAGAGGCGCAAAGACGCGCAGTGGCGCAGAGCGGTTTTAGCGTGGATTCAGTCCACTTTGATGCCTGTGCGGCGAGCTGATCGCTCAGCTTGCGAACGCGGTCTGGCGGCGTGCCTGCGGGGGCAAGAATTCCGTACCATCCGTCCACCTCGCAATCCGGCACGCCCGACTCGGCCATCGTGGGAATCTCGGGCGCGGCAGCAAGACGCGCGGCACTGGTGGTCGCCAGCGCGCGCAGCCGGCCGTTCCTGATGAGGGGCAACATCGTCACGCTGCTGCCGAACAACACCTGGACCTGGCCCGCCAGCAAATCGATGATCGCGGGCCCCGCGCCTTTGTACGGCACGTGGACCATATTGATATTCGCGCGCGTCTTGAGCAGCTCGCCGGCAAGATGCAGCGGTCCACCAATGCCGGAGGACGCAAAGCTCAGCGCATCGGGTTTGGCGCGCGCCAATGCGATCAGTTGGGACACCGAGCGCGCTGGCACGCTCGGGTGGACGACCAGGATGTAGGCCGAGCTTCCCACTTTGGAGACCGGCGCGAAATCCCGCACCGGGTCCCATGGCAATTGCTTGAAAATGCTCGGGTTTACGGTGAAGGACGAAATCGCAATCAACAAGGTGTAGCCGTCGGGCACGGCGCGCGCGACGAGTTCGGTGCCGATGTTCCCGCCGGCACCGCCGCGATTGTCGACCACCACGTTCTGCTTCCATGCCTCGGTAAGCTTTTGCCCGAGCGCGCGCGCAACGATGTCGGTTCCGCCGCCGGGCGGATAAGGCACAACCAGACGCAAGGAACGATTGGGGAAATCGTCGGCCAGCGCACTGCCTGCGAAGTGCCCGGTACAAAACGCACAGAACCCTGCAAATACGATCGATGCTCTCATTGGAACAATCCTCCTCGCAATGGATTGTAACGGCCGCTGCCAAAAGGCATTAACTTACTGCTTCGGAATTGCCCACGCGTCGGCGCTCGAAACGCCGGGCGGCGGGGTGAAGAGTATCTGCTCCGTGCCACGCAATTTGTCGGGCCCGCCCCAGAATTCCGCCATTTTACGCTGGTCGGCTTTGGCGCGGACATCGACGTCCTCCGGATTGCAGATCGCGCGCAGTTTGATTTCGAGCAACTTCGCGTGGCCGCGATCGCGGCCTTCCTCGATGAGGTCGTGCATTTCCTCCGGATCGGCGGCAAGGTCGAACAGTTGCGGCGGCATGCCGACGTGATAAATGAGTTTCAGATCGCCGTCGCGCAGCATGAACTGGCCCGCTTTCGATCCCTGCGCGTGATACTCGGCGAACGCCGGCCGCTGCGATTCGTTACCGATCACGGCGGGAAATAAGGAGATACCCGGCAGGTCACGGTCCGAGGCGACGAGCGCTGCCCCCACGCACTCGACCACCGTCGGAAACAGATCGACGTGTGAAACAAGTTGTCGCACGACGCGGTTCGCGGGCACGCCCGGGCCGGCGATCAAGAGCGGCACGCCGACCGAGCCTTCGTAGAGACACTTCTTGCCGAACATGCCCTGCCAGCCGAAAAGTTCGCCGTGATCGCTGGTATAGATGATGCGCGTGTTCGCGAGCAGCCCGAGCTCCTCGACGACTTTCATGACCGCGCCGATCTGCTCGTCGAGATGCGTGATGAGCCCGAAGTAAGCGGCGGCGACGCGCCTGAGCATGCGTTCGTCGGTCATCTCGCGATAGCCGTCGATGTCGCGCAGATGGCGCGCGGCCGGGTGTTCGGGGCGGTCGCCGGGGCGGTAGCGTACCGGCAGCGGCATTTTGTCCTCGGGGTACAAGTCGTAGAGCCGTTGCGGCACCGTAAAGGGCGGGTGCGGGCTGACGTAGCCGAGCTTGAGCGCCCACGGCCTGGCGTGCCGCGCGGTGTTGCCGCGCAGCCATTCGATCGCCTTGGCGGTGATCTGGCGGTCGTAGTCCTGGTAATGTGTTTCGCCGACGCCCGAGCGCTGCGTATACAGCTTCCACTTGCTGTCGTCGGTCAGGCGCGGCTCAGCATCATAGCCTCGCAGCAGGTTCTTGACCGCGCCTTTGCCCTCGTGCAGGTGCATCGGCAGGATCTCTTCGCTGAAGCCGTTGTCATCATCGCTGCTTCGGTAGTGGAGTTTTCCGATTGCGACGACGGTGTGCCCCTGTTCACGCAGGCGGTGCATCCAGCCCGGAATGCGGCCATCGTAGGCGATGGCGTTGTCCCAATAGCCGGTTTGATTCGGGTAGCGGCCGGTCGCCATCGCGGCGCGCGCTGGGCAGCACAGCGGGCTTAAGCAATAACTGTTGGCGAAGCGCACGCCGCGTGCCGCGATCTGGTCGAGCGTCGGTGTCCTCACGATCGCGTGGCCGTAGCAGCCGGTGACCTGCCGGTTGTGGTTGTCGGACTGGATGAAGATCAGATTGGTTGGCTTCAATGTACCATTCTCCATTCACTATTTAGAATCGTGAAAGTGGATGGCAAACTTTCCCCTCACCCTAGCCCTCTCCCCGCAAGCGGGGCGAGGGAACACTCTCCCCGCAAGCGGGGCGAGGGAACACTCCCTCTCCCGCCTGGGCGGGAGAGGGTTGGGGTGAGGGTGGGGCGTCCGCCAATGAGGTTATTCATGGGTGTCAAGCACTCTTATGATCATCAATAATCACCGCGGTGCGCGCGTCGGGTCGAATTTACCACAGGGATTTCAGCCTGCCGCCGTCCATATTGAGCGAGACGCCGGTGATATAGCTCGCGCGTTCCGAGCAAAGGAATACGATCGCGTTCGCCAGTTCTTCAGGCCGGCCGAAGCGGTTGAGCGAGTTTTTGCGTGCGGCGCGCCGCCTGGCTTCCTCTTCGCTTTGCGCGCCGAGTTCCGCGGCGAGCCCCTGGGCGTTGCGGCGCCAGAGATTGGTGTCGACCCAGCCGGGACAGACCGCGTTTACCAGCACGTTGTCCTCGCCGAACTCGGTCGAAAGCGACTTGGTGATGTTGAGCAGCCCGCTGTTGGTGATGCCGCTGCCGAACATGTAGGGATCGGGTTCCTTGCCGGCACCGCCGATCAGGTTGACGATGCGTCCCCAGCGTTGCGCCTTCATCACGGGGTAGACCAGCCGGATCGTCCGCAGAAAGCCGAACAGCTTGGTTTCGAGCTGTTCCTTCAGCCCGGCGTCGGTCATCACGTCGAACCGGCCCGAGTACATCTGTCCGGCGTTGTTCACCAGGATGTCGACGGTCTCGAATCGCTCGCGCGCGCTCGCAACGAGCCGCGCGATGTCGGCCTCTTTGGTCATGTCCGCAACTACGGCATGGATTTCGCCGCCGGTCGACTTGGCGAGCTCAGTGCGAGTGCGTTCGAGCGTTTCCGCATTGCGGCCGCAGATCGTGACCCGCACACCTTCTTCGAGGAACTGGCGCGCGGTCTCCCGGCCGATGCCGCGGCTGCCGCCGGTCACGATGGCTGCTTTTCCCTTGATTCCCAGATCCATGTGTTGCTCTCCCGTTTAATCAATTTCGAGTCCGCTGGCGCGCACGATTTTACGATGGTATCGCATTGTAACTCCGGGAACGCGCAGGCAAAGTTGCGTCAGGTGAATCTTTTCGTTTATCGTGAGGGTCGGATTCAATCAACCACGAGACAACCATGGCAAAAGCTAAGCGCGGCATGCGCCGCGGGCTCACCGCGTATGGCGATGAGGAATTTTCGCTGTTCCTGCGCAAGGCGTTCATCAAGGCGATGGGCTACTCGGACGACGCGCTCGAGCGCCCGATCATCGGCATCACCAATACCTACAGCGGCTTCAACGCGTGCCACCGCACCGTGCCCGAGCTGATCGAGGCTGTGAAGCGCGGCATCATGCTCGCCGGCGGGCTGCCGGTGGAGTTCCCGACGATCACGCTGCACGAAGCGTTCGCGCACCCGACGAGCATGTTCCTGCGCAACCTGATGGCGATCGACACCGAGGAGATGATCCGCGCGCAGCCGATGGATGCCTGCGTGCTGATCGGCGGCTGCGACAAGACGGTGCCGGCGCTCCTGATGGGCGCGGCGAGCGCCAACGTGCCCGCGATCATGCTGGTGACGGGCCCGATGTTGACGGGCGACCACAAAGGAGAGCGGCTTGGCGCGTGCACCGACTGCCGCCGCTTCTGGGCGCGCTTTCGCGCCGGCGAAATCGACGCGCAGGAAATCAGCGCGATCGAAGCCAAGCTGGCGCCCACGGCCGGCACCTGCATGGTGATGGGAACCGCGAGCACCATGGCTTGCGTGACCGAAGCGCTCGGCATGATGCTGCCGGGCGGCGCGTGCATCCCGGCGGTGATGTCGGAGCGTATGCGAAATGCGGAGGCGACCGGCGCCCGCGCGGTGGCGATCGCCAGGGAAGGGCTTACGCCCGACAAGATCATGACGCCGGATGCGTTCGAGAACGCGCTCACCATGCTGCTCGCGATCGGCGGCTCGACCAATGCCATCGTGCATCTGGCGGCAATGGCCGGCAGGCTCGGCATCGAGATCGACCTCGATGCGTTCGACCGTATGGGCAGCAAGACGCCGGTGCTGGTCGATCTCAAGCCAACCGGCCAGCACTATATGGAAGACCTCGAAAAGGCGGGCGGGGTGGTGACGATATTGCGGGAGCTGCGGCCATTGCTGAAGACGAAGGCACTCACGATTACCGGCAAGACGCTGGGGCAGAACATCGACGCCGCGCTGCCCGCATGGAAGCAGGACGTGGTGCGGCCGTTCAAAAACCCGATCTTCAGGAATGGCGGCATCGCAGTGCTGCGCGGCAATCTTGCGCCGGGCGGCGCAATCGTCAAGCAGTCAGCGGCAACGCCGAAACTCATGCAGCACGAAGGGCGCGCCGTGGTGTTCGATTCGCTCGAAGACATGGCGGCGCGCATCGATTCGCCCGCGCTCGACGTGGCGCCGGACGACATCCTGGTGCTGCGCAACGCAGGACCGAAAGGCGCGCCCGGCATGCCCGAGGCAGGTTATTTGCCGATCCCGAAAAAGCTCGCGCAACAAGGCGTGAAGGACATGGTGCGGATTTCGGACGCGCGCATGAGCGGCACCGCATTCGGTTCGATCGTGTTGCACATCACGCCAGAAGCGGCGGTTGGCGGACCGCTCGCCTTGGTGAAGAGCGGCGACCGCATCCGGCTCGACGTTGCGAAGCGCAGGCTCGAACTGTTGGTATCGGACGCTGAACTCGCAGCGCGCCGCAAGAAATGGAAGGCGCCGAAAGCGCGCACGGGCGATGAACGCGGCTACCGCAAGCTCTTCCTCGATACGGTGCAGCAGGCCGACCGCGGCTGCGATTTCGAATTCCTGACACGGCCGGTCACGGCGCGCGCGCCGGCCAAGTAGCGTTAGTTCCTCCACCAAACGCTGCGGGGATGGCGGGCGGATCGAGGAGATGGTGGATTCCGGCGCGAAAGGCGCCTGCATCCACCCTACCAGACTCCCGTCTCCCTCGACGAGTGAGGGAACTTTTTGCGCTAAGCTGCCGCGCGCGAGGCGCGTTTGCGGTCGTGTTCCAGCAGGTAGCGCTTGCGGATGCGGATCGATTTCGGCGTGATTTCGACCAGCTCGTCGTCGGCGATGAGTTCGACCGCGGATTCGAGCGTGATCTGGATCGGCGGCGTGAGGCGCACCGCCTCGTCGGTGCCCGAAGCGCGCACGTTGGTGAGCTGCTTGCCCTTGATCGGGTTGACGACGAGGTCGTTGTCGCGGCTGTGGATGCCGATGATGATGCCCTCGTAGAGTGGATCGCCGGGGCTGACGATCATGCGGCCGCGTTCCTGCAGTTTCCACAACGCATAGGCGACGGCCGGACCGGCTTCGGCGGAGATCAGCACGCCGTTGCGGCGCTCGGCGATGTCGGGCTTCAGCGGGCCGTAGTCGTCGAAGACATGGCTCATGACGCCTGAGCCGCGAGTCATGGTGAGAAATTCGGACTGGAAGCCGATCAGCCCGCGCGCGGGAATCCGGTAGTCGAGCCGCACGCGGCCTTTGCCGTCGGACTGCATGTCCTGCAGGTCGCCGCGGCGGCCGCCCAGCGCTTCCATGACCGCGCCCTGGCATGCTTCCTCGACGTCGACCGTCAGCATTTCATACGGCTCCTGTTTCACGCCGTTGACTTCCTTGATCACCACGCGCGGGCGGGAGACGGCGAGCTCGTAGCCTTCGCGGCGCATGGTCTCCAGCAGAATCGTGAGGTGCAGCTCGCCGCGGCCCGAGACTTCGAAGATATCGGCGTCGGCGGTCTCATGCACGCGCAATGCGACGTTGCTCATAGTCTCGCGCTGCAGGCGCTCGCGCAGCTGGCGGCTGGTCACGTACTTGCCCTCGCGCCCGGCAAGCGGCGAGGTGTTGACCTGGAAATTCATCGTCAGCGTCGGCTCGTCGACCTGCAGCAGCGGCAGCGCCTCGGGATGCTCGGGATCGGTGATGGTGACGCCGATGCCGACTTCCTCGACGCCGTTGATCGCGACGATGTCGCCCGCTTCCGCCTGCTCGATGATCGTGCGCCCGAGGCCCTTGAATACGAGGACCTG
>JACPTJ010000502.1 GCA_016192835.1 Betaproteobacteria bacterium | reverse complement strand
TGGGCTGGCGAGCGACTGCTGATACTGCTGCCATTGCGATTTGACGTGCGCGCGTTTTTCCGGCGGCATTTTCTTGATCGCGAGGTATTTTTCGCGCGCGACCCGGCGCTGCTCCGGCGTGAGCTTGGCCCAATGCTGCATACGCGCCTGCAGCCGCTTCTGCGCGGCGGTATTTTTCGCGCGCGACCCGGCGCTGCTCCGGCGTGAGCTTGGCCCATTCCTGCATGCGCTTTTGCAGCAACTGCTGCGCTTTCGGCTTCATTTTCGGATAGCCGTTGGCGATCTTGATCCATTTCCTGCGGCGCGTCGTGTCCAGCGTGCTCCAGTCTTCCTTCAGCGGCGCCAGCACGGCCTGCTGCGCCGGTGTCAGTTCCGCCCAATCAGGTTTGGCGGGTTTGACCTTCGTCGCCGCTGGTTTGGGCTGGAGTGGCGCTGCGGCGGATACCGGGGCAACGAAGCTCAGGCACAGAATTATTGCGATGAGCGTTTTAACCATGCTTCGAAGCCGCTGTCGAGATAAGCGTTGATCGGTAATTCGCCGGTAAGCAGGCTGGCGTCGATTTCAGCGATGTCACTGGACGGAACTGCCCGTTGCCAGTAAATGACGCCGATCAGGCTCAACAGCAACAGACCCAGCGCGAGCATATTGCGCGCGTTGAAATGACGGCTGTGGCTCAGGCGAAACGCGGCATCTCCGGCCCACGCCAAACCGAACACCGGTTGCGGTGCGTTACGGTACCGGTCGAGTGCAGCCATGCGCGCTGACTGCAACTTATACAGCGTTCCTTGCTTGATGTGGCCCAGACCCTGATCCAGGTGCTGGACGATTTTCTTTGCCAGTTCCTGTTCGTTCATAGCGAAATTCCCTTATCTTTCAACAGCACGGCAAGAGCATGAGTCGCCCGTGAGCAGTGCGTTTTCACACTCCCCTCCGAGCAACCCATCACGGCAGCCGCTGCTGCAACGTCCATTTCCTCCCAATAACGCAGCACGAAGGCCTGACGTTGACGTGCCGGCAACTTCCGAAGAGCTTCTTCAATCAGTTCAAGGGTTTGCGCCTGCTGCAACTGGTCGGAGGGCGCTTCCTGGGGATTGGAGTCAGGATGCACCTGCAAAGTTTCCAGCGGATCGTGATCATCACCGTCCTCGCCGCCGCCCAGCGATGACACCGGAGGTGTCCACAGGGCGCGCACTTTCTGCCGTCGGAAATGGTCGCGGATCGTATTCTGCAGGATACGCTGGAACAACATCGGCAGCTCCGCGCTTGGGCGTGCCGAGTACTTCTCGGCGAGCTTCATCATCGCGTCCTGCACCGCGTCGAGGGCGACCTGTTCGTCGCGCGCGGCGAACAGCGCCTGCTTGTAAGCGCGGCGTTCAACTGCAGCGAGAAAATCCGAGAGCTCCTTGCGGGTAGCCAGTGGAATCTACCTCGTGGTTAAGCGCATTTGCGTCGGGCTCTTTGTTCTCGTGACACTGCGAGCAAGCCTGCTGGTGTGTCGCCCATAACGCAGCGTGCCCCCGGCACCAACGTCCCTTCACGCACGCCGTGATTGGTTCGAAGCATCTTAACAAAACAGGTCCGCAGCGCAAGTCGCGCCGCGTACCGCCATTGCAAGGCGCCGTTATCATCATGTTTAATCAGACATTTATCTTGACCAAAATGCGCGCTGAAGGTATCGTCTCATGTTCTGTCTCTTGCCTGGAATCAGCAAGGTTCAACTATGGAATTGAGTGGCGCAGAGATCACGGTGCGGTGCCTGCAGGAAGAAGGGGTCGATTATGTGTTCGGCTACCCCGGCGGCGCCGTGCTGTTCATCTACGATGAGTTGTTCAAGCAGGACAAGGTCAAGCATATCCTGGTGCGCCATGAGCAGGGCGCGATCCACGCCGCGGACGGTTATTCGCGTTCGACCGAAAAAATCGGCGTCGCGCTGGTGACCTCCGGTCCCGGCGTCACCAACGCGGTGACTGGGATTGCCACCGCGTACATGGATTCGATCCCGCTGGTGATCATCACCGGCCAGGTGCCGACGCACGCGATCGGGCTGGACGCGTTTCAGGAGTGCGACGCGGTCGGCATCACGCGCCCGTGCGTCAAGCACAACTTTCTCGTCAAGGACGTGAGAGATCTGGCGGTTACGATGAAGAAGGCGTTCTACATCGCCAGGACCGGACGGCCCGGCCCGGTGGTGGTCGACATTCCGAAGGACGTGACCAGCGCGATGACCGAATTCGACTATCCGACGTCGATCAGCATGCGCTCCTACAATCCCGTGGTGAAGGGTCACGCCGGTCAGATCAGGAAAGCGATTCAGATCCTCAACCGGGCCAAGCGGCCGATGGTCTACACCGGTGGCGGCGTGATCCTCGGCAACGCGTCCGGCGAGCTGACCCAGCTCGTGCGCGCGCTCGGCTTCCCGTGCACCAACACGCTGATGGGGCTGGGCGCGTACCCCGCCACCGACCGCCAGTTTCTCGGCATGCCCGGCATGCACGGCACGTACGAAGCGAACATGGCGATGCAGCACTGCGACGTATTGCTCGCGATTGGCGCGCGCTTCGACGATCGCGTGATCGGCAATCCCAAGCACTTCTTCGAAGAGCCGCGCACCATCATCCATGTCGACATCGATCCCTCGTCGATTTCGAAACGCGTCAAGGTCGACGTGCCGATCGTCGGCAACGTGCGCGAAGTTCTGCAGGAGATGATCAAGCAGCTCCAGGCGTCGAAGGAGAAGCCCGACCCGGCGGAACTCAAGGCCTGGTGGAAGCAGATCGAGCTGTGGCGCAGCCGCGACTGCCTGAAATTCGACCGCGCCGCCAAGATCATCAAGCCGCAATCGGTGGTGGAGAAGCTCTACGAGTTGACCAGGGGCGACGCGTTCGTGACCTCGGATGTGGGCCAGCACCAGATGTGGGCAGCGCAGTTCTACAAATTCAACAAGCCGCGGCGCTGGATCAATTCGGGCGGCCTCGGTACGATGGGCTTCGGGCTGCCGGCGGCGATGGGCGTGCAGCTCGCGCATCCAAAGTCGACGGTCGTATGCGTGACCGGCGAAGCGAGCATCCAGATGTGCATCCAGGAGCTCTCGACCTGCAAGCAGTATCACCTGCCGATCAAGATCGTGAATCTCAACAACCGCTACATGGGCATGGTGCGGCAGTGGCAGGAGTTTTTCCACGGCAACCGCTATTCCGAATCCTACATG
>JACPTJ010000501.1 GCA_016192835.1 Betaproteobacteria bacterium | reverse complement strand
CGGCGTCGATCAGGCGAGCAAGGCCCCGCCGGACGGTTACACCATCGTGATGGGAACTTTCGGCAGCGTGCTCGTCGCGAAGAGTCTGTACAAAAAGCTCGATTACGATCCGCAGCGTGACCTTGCGCCCGTGGTGCTGGTGTCCACCCCACCTGGGCTGCTCGTGACCCATCCCCAGGTTCCCGTCAAAAACGTGCAGGAGCTGATCGCCTATGCGCGCTCGTTTCCCGGCAAGCTGAACTATGCCTCGTCGGGCAACGGCACCTGGAATCACCTGTTCGGCGAGCTTTTTAACTCGATGGCGCAGGCGAAAACCGTCCACGTGCCTTATAAAGGCGCGGCGCCGGCGGTCACTGACCTCCTCGGCGGGCAGGTGCAAATGATGTTCTCGCCATTCCCGCCCGCGTTGCCTCAAGTACGAAGCGGCAGGCTGCGCGCGCTGGCGGTCTCTTCGGCGAAACGCTCCGGCCTGCTTCCCGAAATTCCAACCGTCGCGGAGGCGGGGCTGCCCGCTTACGAGGCCGAGGGCTGGTTCGCAGTGCTCGCACCGGGCCGGACACCGGCGGCAATCATCGCGCAACTCAATCGCGAGCTGAATCGCGCGCTGCAGTTGCGGGAGGTAAAAGCTTCGCTTGCGGCAGACGGCGCGGAGCCGGCAGGGGCGCGCGGACTCGTTACTGGCGAAGCCAGCCGTCTGCGGGTAGCGCGCCTTGCCCCCGTTCCCGCAACCGGGCGTTCCGCTAACGTGTCACGGGGGCACGCCTGAGGAGCTTGCCCGGTCGATCCGCGATGGTTCGGTCAAATGGGGCAAGCTCATCCGCGAGCTGGGCATGAGTCTGTGATGAGCGACCTTGCAATCCGCAAGATCGAGGCTATACCGGTGGTCATACCGATGCTGCGCCCAATCAAGTGGGCACGCGGGGAAATCACCACCATCGACAACGTCATCGTCGTGATCACGTTGACCGACGGCACCCAGGGTATAGCGGATGCTCCGCCCCGCCCCACGATTTACGGCGAAACCCAGCGCTCGCTCGTGACTATTATCAACGATCACTTCGCACCGGCGCTCGCCGGGGTCAATGCGTTCGATCTCATCCGCGTGTGGTCCGTTTTCGATGCCATTGCGTGGAATCCGACCGCCAAGGCGGCGCTCGACATGGCGCTTTACGATGCGCAGGCCAAGGCGCTCGGCATTTCGTGCGCGCAGCTGCTGGGCGGCACGGTCAGGCCGTTGACGGTGAACTGGAGGCTGCGGCTGGGTTCCGAGCGGGAAATGCTCGCGGAAGCCGAGGCAATGGCGAGTGAATATGGCTTTCGCGCTCTCAAGGTGAAATGCGGCGTCGACCGCAGGAAGGACATTGCGATCCTGACTGCGCTGCGCAGGCTGCTCGGTCCGGATGTCGAGATCGCCATCGACTGCAACCAGGGCTATAGCGCGCAGGATTTGCTCGAAGCGGCGCCGCACTTCGAAGAACTCGGCATCGCGCTCGTCGAGGAACCGATTCCGGCCCGCGACAGCGCAGGCAAGCGGTACGTCGCCGGGCGCATGCGCGTGCCCATTTCAGGCGACGATTCATGCATGACGCCGGATGACGTTCTCGATCAACTCAAGCT
This sequence comes from Betaproteobacteria bacterium, assembly GCA_016192835.1. GTDB lineage: Bacteria > Pseudomonadota > Gammaproteobacteria > Burkholderiales > SG8-41 > PALSA-1004. The sequence goes on along the minus strand of JACPTJ010000501.1, from coordinate 8,136 downwards.
CGGCGCCATTCGTGCGGTGGTCATCAAGTGCGCCCGCACCGGTTACACGCAGTCGCGGCAGATCCTGGCGCTCGCCCGGGGCTACTACACGCCGGTCCACAACGGTACGCAGGCCGACATGCAGATCGGCAGCGCTGCGGCAGCGCATTTCGCGTGCACGTATATCGCCGTGCATGCGCACGAGTTCAGCAGTTTTCTTGACGCGAAGGATCACGTGGTGGATCGAAATCTCGTGATCAGGAACGGGCAACTGATCGTTCCCGAGGGGCCGGGAATCGGGCTCAAGCTCGATGCGAAGAAGCTCAGGAAATACCGCCTCGATAACTAGGCGTGCGGCCGGCAGCGCCGGCGTCGCGGCGGGGACCTCGCAGCACATCCATCTCGATCATCGCAAATGCCGTGAGCCAGAGCGCCGCGTCGTAAGCGTCGAACCATACTCCGCGCCACGCCCACGCCAGGACCAGAGCCCCCAGTCCCGCGTACAACGTAGCCGCCGTGGCCGTAAACCACGCTCGCCGTCGCGCTACCGCGCCGGGATTGCGCACTTCGAATTCCAGGAGCACGACGACTGCGATCCAGAGCGCGGAATTGACGGCGTCGAGCCACTCGTTCTGATACGCATAGCCGATGGCGGCGGCGCCAACCGCCGCGGCGGCGGCCAGACGCAACCCGCGGATCGCCACTACTGCGCTGCGCGTGTGAAAGCGGCCGTCAAATCCGGTTTCCAGCGCAAAGAGCGCGAGCAGCGTGAGCCAGGCCAACGCATCCAGAGCTTCGGTCCACGCGCCGCCAAACAGGTAATAGCCGGTATTGCAGGCGAGCAGCGCGAACACAACAGCCTTGAATCGCGGATACCACGGCGATCCGGTATCGACGGCGGTCACTATTTTATCCGGGGGCGTTGCCGCGCAAGTGCGCGCTACGCGGCCGCAGCGCGCTGCGGGTGCGTCTTCCCGGCGGCGTACCATTGCGGCGCGAGCGAGCCGGCGAGCATGCCGCACACGGCTGCGAGCAGGCCTGCGAGCTGCGGCGGGAACAGTCCCGCCGGGTTGGCGACTTCGAGCGCGATCCAGGTCGCGAGCCCGAGCACGATCGCGCAGGCCGCGCCCTGCGTCGTCGCGCGCCGCCAGTAAAGGCCGCACACCAGCGGCACGAAGGCGACGACCAGCGTAACCTTGTAGGCATTACCCACCATCTCGTAGATGCTGGACTCTGAGTTCAGCGCGAATACGGTCACTATTCCCGCAAAGCAGGCAACCACGCCGCGCATGGTCCACAAAAACTGGTTGTCGCTGAGTTCCTTTTTGACGAAGCCTTTGAGAATGTTTTCCGTGAAGGTGACCGACGGCGCAAGCAGCGTGCCCGAGGCGGTGGACATGATTGCCGACAGCAACGCGCCGAAGAACATGATCTGGGCGAACAGCGGTGTATGCTGCAGCACCAGGTGCGGCAGAATGTACTGCGGGTCTTTTTCAACGTGTTCCGCGACCATTTGCGCGTCGATGAGCGCAGCGGAATAGGCGAGAAAAATCGGCACGAAAGCGAACATAAAGTACGCGACACCGCCGACGACCGCGCCCCATACCGCAATCTTCTCGGTGCGCGCCGAGGTCACGCGCTGGAAAACATCCTGCTGCGGGATCGAACCGAACATCATGGTGACCCAGGCGGCGGCAAACCACAGCACGTCGCGCAACTTGGGCTCGGGCCAGAATGTGAACTTGTCCGCGGCGCGTGCATGTTCGATCACCGCGCCGGCGCCACCGGCCTTGTCACCGACGATCCAGGCGATGTAAAGAATGCCGACGACGATGATCACCATCTGGAAGAAATTAGTCCACGCCACCGAGAACATGCCGCCGTAAATGGTATAGATGAGCACCACGCCGGCGCCGATCACGATGCCGGTCTGCACGGTCATTGCGCCGCCGGTGAGCACGTTAAATACCAGTCCGAGCGCGACAATCTGCGCGGATACCCAGCCGAGATAGGAGGCGACGATGGCAAGGCTGGTCGCGAACTCGACGCTGTGGTTGTAGCGCTGGCGGTAAAAGGCGCCGATGGTAAGCATATCCATGCGATAGAGGCGGGCGGCGAAGAACATGCCGACCAGCACCAGGCACATCGACGAACCGAACGGATCCTCGATGATCCCGCCGAGGCCGTCCTTGGCGAACTTGGCCGGAATGCCGAGCACGGTTTCCGAGCCGAACCAGGTGGCGAACACGGTGGCTGCAACGACATAGAACGGCAGCGTGCGGCCGGCCACCACGAAGTCCCTGGCGTTGTGCACCTTGGTGGCGGCGTAGAGGCCGATTCCAATCGAAGCCACCAGATAGAGTACGACGAACCAGATCAGCATGTTTGTGGCTCTCGAGCGAAATCAGAGCGCGAAATAAAACGCGAGGCCCACGAGTGCGGTCAGCGCGACGGCGATGATCGCGAGCAGCATGTTCTGCTGCCGGTTTTCGGCAATCAATTCCTGAATTCGCTGCTCCAGGCGCTCGGCCCCGGGTGTGTTGAGATACCGATGCACGAGGCGCGGAACCTCCGGCAGCAGCGTGCTCCAGATCGGCGCCTCCTGGCGGATGCGCTTCACCAGCCCGCGCCAGCCGATTTGCTCCGACATCCAGCGCTCGAGGAACGGCTTGGCGGTCGCCCACAGGTCGAGCTCGGGGTCGAGCTCGCGTCCGAGGCCCTCGATGTTGAGCAGCGTCTTCTGCAGCAGCACGAGCTGCGGCTGGACCTCGATGTTGAAGCGGCGCGAGGTCTGGAACAGGCGCAGCAGCACGCGGCCGAACGAGATCTCGTGCAGCGGCTTGGCGAAAATCGGCACGCAGACGGCGCGGGTCGCGGTCTCGAAGTCATCGACCCGCGTTTCTTTCGGCGCCCAGCCGGACTCGATGTGCACTTCGGCAACGCGCCGGTAGTCGCGGCGGAAAAACGCGAGGAAATTCTGCGCGAGATAGTTTTTGTCCGCTGCGGTGAGCGTGCCCATGATGCCGAAGTCGAGCGCGACGTAATGGCCGCTCGCCGTGGCGAAAATGTTTCCGGGGTGCATGTCGGCGTGAAAAAAGCCGTCGCGGAACACCTGGGTGAAAAAAATCTCGACGCCGGCGCGCGAGAGGCGCTTGATATCGATGCCCTGTTCGCGCAGCTTCGCGATATGCGAGATCGGCGTGCCGTGCATGCGCTGCATCACCATCACTTCGGTCGAGCAGTAGTCCCAGTAGATTTCCGGCACCAGCAGCAGCGGCGAGTTCTCGAAGTTGCGCCGCAACTGGCTCGCGTTGGCCGCCTCGCGCATCAGGTCGAGCTCGTCCTCGAGGTGCTTGGCGAATTCGGCGACCACCTCGTGCGGCCGCAGCCGCTTGCCCTCCGACCACAGGGTCTCGATCAGGGTTGCCCCGGCATCCAGCAGCGCCACGTCCTTGTTGATGATCTCCGCGATGTCCGGACGCAGGATCTTGACTGCGACTTCGCGCCCGTCGTGCAGCCGCGCGAAGTGGACCTGCGCTACCGATGCGCTGGCGACCGCCACCGGATCGAATTCGGCAAACACCTGGTCGACCGGCCTGCGGTAGGCGCGCGCCAGCGCCGAGCGCACCAGCTCGGGCGCGAACGGCGGTACCTGGTCCTGAAGCTTGGCGAGCTCATCGGCGATGTCCGGCGGCAGCAGGTCGCGCCGCGTGGAGAGCACCTGGCCGAATTTGACGAAAATCGGGCCGAGCGCTTCCAGCGCCAGCCGCAGCCGCACCGCGCGCGGCTGCGAAAGCTTGCGCCAGAACAGCAGGGCTTTGACCGGCGCGCGCAATGCCCGCACGCGCTCGTGCCCGAGAAAAAATTCCTCGAGCCCGAAGCGCAGGCTCACGCCGAGAATTCTCAGCAATCGAAACCAAAGCATGCGCGGATTTAACTCGCCGTCAGCTGCTGAATGCGCTTCTCGGCGCGTGCGACATCGTCGCGCAGCGCATCGACTTCGCGCACGAAGCGCTCGACGTCATGCCGCGTTGCGATCAACGGCTGCTCGTCGGTCCAGTACGCGGCCGCCGAGCGCGCGATGCTGTCCGCAGCCTGCAGCTGCCAGTGTTTGAAACCGCTGGCGGCCTGCACCATGCGATGCGCGAGGATGTCGCCGAAGACGCGGCTCAGGTCTTCTTCGGCGTCCCAGCGCAGGTTCTGTGCGACGAACAGGACTTCACGCGCGAGTTCGGTGTCGCCGCTCATCTGCACCTCCTGCCAGGCATTCTTGTCGGAGGCAAGCAGGCGCAGCGCGACGCCAGGCGTCAGGGTGAAGACGGCATCGGGAGGGCGCGCGGACTCGTTACTGGCGCAGCCAGCCGTTTGCGGGTAGCGCGCCTCGGCCCCCGTTCCCGCAACCGGGCGTTCCGCTAACGTGTCACGGGGGCCGCCTGCAATGGAGTCCTCGACTTCGCCGGAGTCGCGGATCGTGAGCGTCACCGCGAACGGCGCAAGAACGAAGTGGGCGGTTTTGCCGGCAAAGGGCATCAGCCGTTCGCGTGCCCACGACGCGCTGCGCAGCAGATGATTGATCGCGGCGGCGGCTGGGGCAGTGAAAATCGCGGCAAGTCCGGCGCCGGCTCCCGCCGCATCGTGTGCCGGCCCGGACATTTGGAACTGATCAGTCCTGCTGGATGCCGCTAATCAGCCAGCCGGTGTTGCCGTTGATCGGCTTTTCGAGGTGCCAAATCTCGCTGAACGATTCCGGGAGGGCGTCAGCGGCCTCGCGGATCGCGCCGCTGAAGCGCACGCTCGCGATATAGGCTTCGCCTTCGGTCACCACTTCCAGCACTTCGGCGTCGAGCTTCACGACCTCGGTTTTCTGAGGCGCGGTTTCGTCCTTGATCTGCGCCGCGATCTGCTCATAAAGCTCAGGCGTCATGAAGTCACGCATGGTCGACAGGTCACGCCGGTCGTTGGCAGCCTGCAGTTGCGTGAAATTCAGCTTGGCGTGGCGCGCGAACTGCTCGGCGTCGAATCCCGGCGGAAAGCGATTCACTGTCGCTGCCGGCGCGGTTGCGCCGCCACCGAACATGTTCGAAATATTCGGTGGGTTGCCGCGCGCGCCTGTTCCCGCTCCCGCATACTGCATCGGCCCGGACAGCGGTTTGCGCCGCAGCATGCGCCACGCGAACATTGCGGCAGCGGCGATCAGCATGATCATCAGGATTCCGCCCAATGCCCCGGCCAACCCGTTGTTCATGAACAGCGACGCGAGGCCTGCGCCGAGCGCGTGACCGGCGAGCGGCCCCAGCCACTTGCTCATTCCTGACGGCTGCTGCGCCGGAGCGGCGGGTGCCGCGGAAGGCGTCGCGGGCTTGGGTGTCGGGGTGACCTGACGTTGCCTGCCGATGCTGGTGCCGCCGCCGAGACGTCGCGCGGCGTCAGCGTCCACTGCGACCAGACTCAGGCCGAGTAGTGCAACCAGAAACATTAACGTGTTTTTCATATATCCTCCTGCCGGGAATTAGCCGGGACCTTATTGTAACAGCGCAAGCTGGTAAATAGGGTCAGTGTAACTTTTTCGTGGCGCATGGTAATGCTACACGACAAGCCGTTCGGCTGAGAAAAAGTTACACTGACCCTATTTACCGCAGGGTGTTGCGGCGGGGTGGTGCGGGGGACCGGGCGTTCCGCTAACGTGTCACGGGGGCGCGCGCCGGGTTGAAGGCGATGAGTTCGTAGACGTTCCAGTCGCCACGGAACCACGGGCAGCCGCCTTTCCCACATCGAGACATGTCCTGCCATTCGGATTTGCTTTCCGTGCGCACCGGCCGGCCCAGCGCAGGCGCATACCAGTCGATTTCGTAAATGTGGGTCTGCTGGCGGAATCCGTCCCAATCCCCTCCATAAACGAGGCGCCTGATCCGGATGGTATCGAACTCCCCGGCCGGCACGCGGATGCGCTCGGCTCCGAGCACTGTGCCGTCGACACGTACGCTATTGCGCTGCCCCATTGCCGTATCGGTGGCATTGACGCGCAGCGACCACGATTTGTCGGGTTGCAGCGGAAACACGTAGGCGGGATAAGCAGTAGCGAACTCGTAATCCACCGGCTGGTCGTGATTGGTGAGCGGATGCCGCAGCCAGTTGCCTTCCTTCGTATAAACCACGGTGTATGCCTGTCCCAGGTAAGGGTCGTCCGGGGCGGCCGACACCACAGTGCGGCCTGCATCGACCTTCTCGACCTGATAGCGGATTTGGCCCCGCACCTCGTTGTTGTAGCCATTGGAGACGCGATAAACCCAGGTGTCGCCGACCGCAAGCCCGGGCGGATCAGCCTGCGCAAACGGATTTGACGCCGGTGGAACAGTTACTGCCTGACAGCCCGCGAGCAGAATGACGAGCCAAAGCGTGCCGAGCCCGCGCGGGCTCGCCATGAGGCGCGCCCGTATGCGATCACCTCGAGAATGCCCCGTCTGTTCCGGTCGTTCGGATGGACGCGCGGACTCGTTACTGGCGAAGCCAGCCGTCTGCGGGTAGCGCGTCTTAGCCACCGTTCCCGCAACCGGGCGTTCCGCTAACGTGTCACGGGGGCGCGCTAAGTGCATGGTATCCATGGTGTACTCTCCTCATCATTGCAGCTTGTAGCCGCGATGCAGCGCGACTACGCCTGCGCTCAAATTAAAGTATTCGACCCGTTCGAACCCGGCATGTTCCATCATCATTTTCAGTTGCTCCTGGTCGGGATGGACGCGTATCGATTCCGCGAGATAGCGATAACTGTTGCTGTCCTTGGCGATGAGCTTGCCCAGCAGCGGCAGTGCTTTGAACGAGTAGGCGTCGTAGAGCGGCTGCAGCGGTTTCCACACGCGCGAGAATTCGAGCACCAGCAGCCTGCCGCCGGCGCGCAGCACGCGCCGCATTTCGGCGAGCGCACGCTCCTTGTGGGTCATGTTGCGCAGGCCGAATGCGACGCTCACGCAGTCGAAGTAGTCGGCTGCGAATGGCAGACGCTCGGCGTTGCATTGCACCACGGGCGCGATGGCGCCGGCGTCGAGCATGCGGTCGCGGCCGAGCGCGAGCATTGCCGCGTTGATGTCGGTGAGCACGACCTGCCCGCCAGCCCCGACGCGGCGCGCGAACTGGATCGCGAGATCGGCGGTGCCGCCGGCAACGTCGAGGGCGCGGCCACCGGGCCGCAAGCCGCTTTGCGCAACGGCAAAGCGTTTCCACCACCGATGCAGGCCGGCCGACATCAGGTCGTTCATCAGGTCGTATTTCCCTGCGACCGAGTCGAACACGCCGCCGACGTGCCGCGCCTTCTCGTCCTCGGGCACCGTGCGAAAGCCGAAATCGGTGGTCTTGGTCATGGTGTAACCGTAAACACGGGGAAGGCGCGATTATTCCGGCCGGCTTCGCCACGCTTCCGGCGAAGCGCGCCAAGCAAACATCATAACCCATCCGCGTTCCCGCGGCGGGCGCAAGGCTAAAGCTCGAGGGTAAAGGTGCAGCGTTCGAAGTCGCTGCCTTTTTCCAGCAGTTCGCCGAGCGTCGCAATCTGTTTGCGGTCGCCGTGCAACTCGATGCGGCGCTCGGGCTGGTACCACCCGGCGGGCAGTATCAAGGTGGCCGGTGTCGGCGGCGCCGGTTGCCCGGGCAACAACAGTCCGCGTTCGTAGCCGTTGCTTGCCGCGGCTGCGTTGACAGCCGCGGGCCGCGCCGCGACGGCGCGTGCGCTGCCGGGAAACAGGCGCACGCCGATCAATACCTCATTGCTGTCCGTGACGCGCAGCCATAGCACGAGCCCGAGACAAGACGAGTTGCCCGAGCCGCGGCGCACGCAGACCAGCTGGTTGTGGCTGATGCGCGTCTCGGCACCCGGCTCGCGCACCATGCACATGAAACCCGAACTGCTCTGATTTACGAGTTGCCACGAATCGGCCGCAGCGATCCCGCCGGATGCAGGCACGCGGTCGTCAGGTTTGCTGATAAAAGAATGCGCGGCTCGCATGCCGAGGCATACCTGCGCGTTTTCCGCGGTCGCCGCGCGTTGCTCGCCGCGGCCAGTGCCGGCGCGGCACCATTGGATATAAAGCAACATCAGCAGCTTGCCGCAGCCGGGCTGGCGTGCGTCGGCTCCCAGGCCGAGTTGGGCCGGGGTCTGGCCCTGGT
>JACPTJ010000556.1 GCA_016192835.1 Betaproteobacteria bacterium | reverse complement strand
GTTCCCTTCGCCTACAAGCAATACAACATGGGGCTGAGCGGGGACTACCGGCTGAACAAGGTGTCCAGCGTGAACGCCGGCTATGAACGGGAAATATTCCAGCGGGAGCACCGCGAGCGGGACAAGACCTGGGAGGACAAAGTCAAATTCGGTTACGTGAACCGGGGTCTGGCGGATTCCACCCTGCGCGTGTCCTACGAGTACGGCTATCGCCGCGGCGACGACTATCACACCGCTGCCTACGAAGAATTCGTCAGTGCGGCCTTGGTGCCGATCCCGACCGCGCCTGCAGGGACCAGCGTCACCAGTTGGGCGGTGCACATGAATAACGGCATCCGCAAGCTCGATCTGGCCGACCGCAAGCGGCAAACCCTGAATACCCGGTTCAATTCCATGTTGCGGCCGGATCTGGATGCCGGCGTCGCGCTGCAGCTCAGGTACATCGATTACTCTGATTCGAATTACGGACGCACCGGGCAGGTCCAGAACTCGCTCAATTTCGATCTGAACTACCAGCCCTCGGCGGAACGGACGATCTATGGTTTCTATTCCGTCCAGCTTGGCCGGAACCGGCAGGCTTCGATCTCCAGCACGGGGACTTGTAATCTCGGTCAAGTGACCGCCTTGGGGACGATTACTGCTGCCAATGCGGCCACGATTTGCCCCGCGCCCGGAGGTCCGCTCTTTCCGCTGGGCAACACTTGGGATGCGACCAGCACGGATCGCAACCACGTGCTGGGTCTCGGATTGTTGCAGGCGATCCGCAAGGCCAGGCTCAATCTCAATTACACATTATCCGTGGGCCGCTCCGAACTCGGCTATGGCTTCACGCCCGGCGGTGCAGTCACGGTTGCCAACGCCGCCTTTGCCGGCAGCGGCATGCCTGATATCACGACGACTCAGCATATCTTCGACGCAAGCCTGCTGGTCCCCGTCTCAAAGCAGGTAACGGCACGCCTGCTCTACCGATATGAAAACGGGAGGATTAACGACTGGCACTACCAGAATCTGGACGGATCGCCGGTCGTCCTCGGCGCCGGCGGTGCCGGCGCCCTGCCGGTCGCAGTCATCCTGGATGGCGGTCCCCAGAACTACAAGGCCAGCGTGTTCGGCGCCATGCTGCAGATCAGGATGTAACGGAACGCTTGCGTGCCCCGAACCCCGATCCGGCGCCCCCGCGAAACAAAAATTACCAAGGTGTCGCTGGCGCTCAGGCGAAGCTGATCGCCAACATCAAGAAAAGCGGGAAAGGCTTCATCCTTTGATTGGTGCGAGTACTCGCACCAATCATTGATCGGGCACGCCGGGCAATCCGGCTTGCGCGCTTTGCACGCGAGTAGCGCCCCATGCCGGATCATTCAGATAAGATATACCCTACCAGTGATTAACCCGGATCTCCCGCGCTCGTGACCGGCTTCATCAAATATTATTCCCGCCAGTCCAGGATTTTCGTTTTCGCACTGGGCTTGGCGCTGATCGCCGTTATCGCCGTCAGCGACTATCTCACCTTATACGCGTTCGACCTGTCGGTGCTTTATCTCGTGCCGATATGCTTCATCGGCTGGACGCTCGGCAGAACCAGCGGCATTGCGTTTTCCGTGCTCGCGCTGGCGGCATGGTTTACCAATAGGCAGGTAATCAGCCATCTCCTGCCGCATTCGTTCCTGCTCTACCCGTACGCGTTCCCCCGCCTGTGGAAAGCGCTGGTCCTGCTTGCGACGTGGATCGTTTTTGTGATCGTGCTGGACCGGCTGAAAGCCGCCCTCGCGCATGCCGACGAGCGTTTTGCGACCGTGCTCGAGGGACTTCATGAAGCAGTCTACGTGGTTGACCGCAATAGCGGTGAGCTGCTGTATCTAAACCACCGCTGCCAGGATACGTTCGGCGCGGACGACCTGCTTATCAGCTCGCGGCAAATCGAAGCACAACTGCAACCGCCACCGCACGATGACGGGCGCGGCAGCGAAGTCTATGATGCGGCTCACAAGCGCTGGTATCTGTTCCGCACCCGCCCGCTGCGCTGGGTTGACGGTCGTGACGTGCGTCTCGTTGCCGTCACCGATATTACCGATCGCAAACAAGCGGAGGAGTTGAGCCGCCAGCAGCAGGAGAAATTGCAGCAGACCTCGCATTTGATTACCGTCGGCCATATGGCGTCCACGCTCGCCCATGAAATGAACCAGCCGCTGGCAGCGATTGCCAACTACGCGATGGGTTGCGTGCGGCGGCTGCGTGCGGGCAACTGGGATGCGCAGGAATTGCTGGCGGCGATGGAAAAGGCCGGCGCGCAGGCCGAGCGCGCGGGGCGGATCATTCAGCGCGTGCGCGAACTGGTACGCAAGCGCGAACCTCAGTTGGCAGACTGCGACATCAACGGCGTGATCGTGAACGCCGCGGGCCTGATTGAAATCAACGCCGAGAAGAACAACGTACGGATCAAGCTCGAGCTCGCCGCGGAGCTGCCGGTGGCGCTCGCGGACGGGGTCATGTTCGAGCAGGTCATACTCAATATAGCGCGTAACGGAATCGAGTCCATGCAACAAACTCCGCCGCACGAACGCGAGCTGACGATGCGTTCGCGCCTCAATCAGGGTGGCGCGATCGAAATCGAGATCGCGGACACCGGCTGCGGGATTCCCGCGTCGATGGCCGGAACTTCGTTCGAGCCGTTCTTCACCACCAAACCCGACGGCCTGGGCATGGGACTCAACATCTGCCGCTCGATCATGGAATTGCATCACGGCCAACTGTGGGCGACCCGCAATTCCGGGCGCGGCAGCACCTTCCATCTGGCGTTGCCCGTACAGCAGACGTGACCGATCCCGACAGACCGCTGGTGTATGTGGTGGATGACGACGAAGCGCTGCGCGATTCGCTGCGCTGGCTGCTCGAGTCCGCCGGACATCGCGTCGCGACCTGCGCGAGCGCCGAAGCGTTTCTTGCAACCTATGCAGCGGAACAGGGCGGATGCGTGTTGCTCGATATCCGCATGCCCGGTATGAGCGGGCTCCAGCTGCAGGACGAGCTCAAGCGCCGCGGCCACGCGATCCCGATTGTTTTCATCACCGGGCACGGCGACGTGCCGATGGCGGTGAACGCGGTAAAAAAGGGAGCGTTCGAGTTCATTGAAAAACCATTCAACGCGCAGGCGCTGCTTGTTTTGATTGACCACGCGCTCGATATCGATGCCAAAGCGCGCCGCGCTGCGGCGCGCTTTGGCCGGCTGACGAAACGCGAACGCGAAGTCATGGACTGCATCGTCGCAGGCAAGCGCAACCAGGACATTGCCGCCGAACTCTCCATCAGCATCAAGACCGTCGAAGCGCACCGTGCCGCGGTCATGTGGAAAATGGGCGTGGACTCCCTCGCCGGGCTGGTAAAACTCGTGCAAAGCGCTGGCACGCCGCGGCGCAAGTAGCACCGCCAACGCTTTAACCGGCGACGCGCGTTGTCGCGAACTCCGGATCATCGCAAGCCGCGTCCTGCGGCATGTAATCCCTGTCCCTGAATCTCGTGTTGCAAAAAAGGCACAACTTCGGATTGCCGTATCGAGAATTCTTCTTATCGATCCCTAATTTGTTTGATCTATCGCAAACAGAAGTTAATCAGACACATAATCGGAGTTTTTCACTCTTGTTAAGGGTAAACACCAATGGTAAAAATGCACATATAGCAAGGGTAAACCCCAGGAAAATCGTCTCACGAGCCGGTGTTTAGAGTAATTGTTTTTGCAGCGCAGCACGTGAGGGTCGAGCAGTAGTTGTAAGAGGCGGGTGCCGACGCAGCAGTGGCGCCCAAAGTAAGGTAATAGCCCGTCATTCAAAGGGGGTTGCTGTGAGGCTGTATAACCTGTTTAAACGTATAGGCGGCATTGGCATCGCCGGGCTGATTTTCGGCCTAGGGGGTTTGAATAACGTCGACGCGGCGACACCGGCGGAAGGCGCCTCGGGCCCCGAGGTGTGCAAGGCCTGCCACGCCGATCAATACGACAGCTACATGGCCTCGAGTATGAGCGTGAAAAGCGATGCGCGGACTCCGGGCGCCCAGGGCGGATGCGTTGTCTGTCACACGGAGAACGGCGACGGTACCGCCCACGTCAAGGCGGGCGGCGGCAAGGGTGTGGGCGGCATCATCAACCCGGGATCGAAAACCCTCGCGGCAGACGCGAAAAACAAAATATGCCTCACCTGCCACCAGAAGGGCAGGATAAGTTGGCAGGGCAGCAAGCATCAGACCAATGATGTCGCGTGCACGAACTGCCACTCGATGCACAAGGACAAAGGCAAGGACAAGGTGCGCGACCGGATGACGCAAACGGAAGTGTGCTTTACCTGCCACAAGGACAAACGTGCCGAGGCCAACCGCGCCTCGACGCACCCGATCCGCTCCGGCGGAATCGTGTGCTCCAACTGCCACAACCCGCACGGCACCGCGGGTTCTTCGTTGCTCGTGAAGAACACGGTGAACGAGACCTGCTATACCTGCCACGCTGAAAAGCGCGGACCGTTCCTGTGGGAGCATCCGCCGGCAAGCGACAACTGCGCCAATTGCCACAACCCGCACGGCTCGAACACCGCGCCACTACTCAAGGCACGGGCACCTTACCTGTGTCTGAGCTGCCACAACACCGGTTCCGGGCACCCGAACCAGCTTCGCAGCGGCGTCGGCATTGCCGCGGTGGGCGCGAATGCCCAGACCGCGTTCAGGGCGTGCCTGAATTGTCATATCCAGGTCCACGGAAGCAACCATCCGTCCGGGCCGCGCTTCGTACGATAACCACGGTGGAGTATAGAGATGACATGCACACTTAAACCGCGCTTCAAGCGCAATGTTCTGTCGGCTTCCATCGCGGCCATCGGACTCGCGGTCACACCGCTTGCCTGGGCGGACAGTCCCAGCGGCGAAATCGAACTGGGCGTGGGAAACGTATCGAGGGACAGCGCCGCGTTCGGCAACTTCAACGGCCTGAATGAATCCGGTGTTTACGGCATCGCCAATTTCCGGTTATTCCGCCGCAGCGAGGGCAACGATGCCGGCTACTTTGAAATCGATGGCCGCAACCTGGGGCTGAGGTCGCGTTCGCTGCGCATCGGGGGCGGGGAGCAGGGCAACTTCGGTCTGCGCCTCGATTACATCGAGATACCGAAATTCGAGAGCGACTACTACCAGACGCCCTACCTGGGCGCGGGTACCACGCGGCTCACGCAGCCCGCCGGCCTGGCCGACGGCGCCACCAGCGGCGCCATGGTCGGTCTTGCCGCGAACATGCGCGCCTTCGAGGTGGGGACGCAGCGCAACGTGCTCGGTCTCGGCTTGAGCAAAACGCTCCCGGCCGGCTGGGACGTGGCGCTAAATCTGAAACGCGACGTAAAAGACGGCACCAAGCTCAGGGGGGCGGCGATCCAGATCGGAGCGGGCGGCGCCCGGGGTTCGGTCATAGTGCCCGAAGTGGTGGATTACACCACCGATCTGGTCGACGCGTCCGCGCGCTATGACGGCGGCAAGCTGCAGTTCCAGGTCGGTTACCACGGCTCGTACTTCAGCAATGGGGCCAACTCGATGACGTGGGACAACCTGTTCACGGGAACCGGCAACGCGACCGGCCGCTACGCCCTGGCGCCCGACAACCAGTTCCATCAGCTCAACGCGTCCGGCGGCTACGTGTTCAGCCCAGCGACGCGCTTGGCAGGTAACCTGAGCTTTGGCCGCATGACCCAGAACGAGCCGTTCCTTCCGTACTCCACGGGCGTCCTCGCGATCAGCGGCATTCCGGCGACCGCTTCGCTGGACGGGAAGGTCGACACCACGCACGCGAGCCTGAAACTCACTTCCAGGCTGATGCCGGTGCTGAACCTCGTGGCTGGCTACAAGTACGACGATCGCGACAACCGCACGGCGGTCAACCAGTACAACTACATCACGGCGGACCGGGATGCGGCTGGTGCCGGCACGGCGGTCAACTCGCTGAGGAGATGGAACCAGCCGCTCAGCAGCACCAGCCACAAGGCCTACGCGGACCTCGACTACAGTCTCACGAAGGCCACCAAGCTGAAGTTCGGCTACGACTACCATCAGGTCTCGCACACCTATGAGCCCACCACCAAGGATACGGAACATACGCTCCATGCGGACGTGAAGCAAAAGTTCACCGACACTGCTTCGGGCGGGCTGGGCTATGCGTACTCTGATCGGAGTTCTGATACGTACCGCGGCGACGCGCCGCTTGCCTCCGGCTACGCTCCGGGGTATTTGGCCACCCTGTGCAACGTTGCTTTGAACCCGGCTTGCACGGGAGGCGCTACCGGAAGGTCTTATCCCTGGCTCGAAGCACCTCCGCTCAGGAAATTCTTCCTCACCGACCGCAAGCGGGACAAGCTGCGCGCTTACGCCAACGTCGCGCCGACCGACAGTCTCGACCTGCATTTCGGACTCGACTATCGGGAGGACAAATATCCCGAGGCGGATTCCGGTTTCGGGCTGAACAAGGTGAACAGCTGGATGGGCAACCTCGACGCGAGCGTGCGCTTCACCGGTTCGGTCACCGGCCACGCGTTCGCGACGGTGGAGGAGTACACCACCGAGCAGAAGGGCGCAAACATCACCACTGCCGCCCAGATAGCGGCCGCGGAGAACAACACGCTCACGCCCGCGCAACGTTGGTCGGTTTCGGTTCGCGACCGCATTTACACGCTGGGCCTTGGCCTGAAGGTAAAGCCGGGCGGCAAATACGAGTGGGGCGGCGATTTGATCCATGCCAGCTCGAATGGCGCGACCAGCTTCGCGGCTGGCGCCGGGGTTGCGGTCGGACCGCTGCCGGATCTCATCACCCGCCGGACCCGGCTGGAGCTGTTCGGCCGTTACGACGTGCAGAAAGACTTGTCGTTCAACCTGAAATACATCTATGAGCGCTTCCATTCGACTGACTGGGCCTACGACCCCCCGTTGAATCTGACCTCGGTCGGGGCTGTTGTCGGCACCAACCAGATCAGCCCGACATATAACGTGCATGCGGTCGGTATCTGGGGTTCGTACCGGTTTCGATAAGCGCGCCGGATTTAAACTTTTCCAAGGCCTTGCGGCGATGCCGCAAGGCCTTTTTTATGGAAGGCATTCCATCCGGCCCTGCGCTGCGCGGGAATTGCTCCTCCCCGGAGCGGCAACCGCACCAGTGCTGGTTTGACACCCTGCAGCCGCTAGATTATAAATGGGTTCGTTTCCGAACTTCCTGCGTTCGACGCGGACGGCACAGTGCGCCGCCGGTCAACGCAGGAGCATTCCTGGATTGCGCCATCCCGGCTTGATCAATGCGGAGGACTTTTGTGAGTCGTATCGGCCTGCTGGTGCCTTCATCGAACACCACGGTAGAGCCCGAGTTCTATCGCGCGCTTCCGCCGGGAGTCACGCTGCACGTCGCGCGCCTGTTCCTCACGCAGATCTCGACTGATGCGATCCTCGGCATCGTGCAGGACCTCGAAACCCAAAGCCGCGGGCTGGCTTCCGCCGACGTGGACGTGATCGTGCTCGGTGCGACCGCGCCGAGCTTTCTCAAAGGACTTGGCTACGACCGCGAGCTGATCGCCAGAATCGAGGCGGCGACGGGCAAGCGCGCGACCACGACTTCGACTGCGCTGATTGCGGCGCTGCGCCACCTGGGCGTATCGCGCGTCGTGCTCGGGGCGGCCTACGACGACAAGGTCAACGCAATCGCCAAGGCGTTTCTCGAAGCGAACGGCATCGAAGTACTCGCGGCGCACGGACTCGGCATGGTCGACAACCTGGCGGTTGGGCGCCTGGGAAGCGACAGCGCTTACGAACTTGCGCGCCGGATCGACCGACCCGACGCCGAAGCAATCGTGCTCGCCTGCACCAACTGGAAAACCATGGATGCCATCGAGCGGCTCGAGCGCGAACTCGGCAAGCCGGTGATTTCAACGACCCAGGCGAGCCTGTGGGCGGCGCTCAGGATTATCGGCCGCATCGAAGGCGTGGCGGGTTACGGGCGGCTGCTGCGCGACCTGACGGCGCCGAGCCAACAAACCCAACTCGCATAGGACCGAATGCAACGAACTAAAGCAATAATCAACCGCAGATAAACGCCGATTAACGCCGATGAAAAGCCGAAGACAATCGACGTTGACGGTCTTGGTTTTTGATCTTATCTGCGTTCATCGGCGTTCATCGGCGGTTTCGAATTGTATTTGAGGTAGATCTTCAGGAGACAAACATGTACGGATGGCGGGGACGAATCGGGCTGCTGGTGCCTTCGATCAACACCACGATGGAAACCGAGTTCTGGCGCATCGCGCCGCAAGGCGTGTCGGTGCACAGTGCGCGCATCGCGGGCGGACGCCACGGCACGCCGGAGGAGCTGCGCGGCATGGAGAACGCGAGCAAGCAGGCCGCGCAGGAAGTCGCGATGGTCGAGCCCGACGTGGTCGTC
>JACPTJ010000496.1 GCA_016192835.1 Betaproteobacteria bacterium | reverse complement strand
GCCTAACATAATGAAACGCGTGATGCGCTGGCACGATTTTGGCTCAGGGCGCGAAGAAAGGCCCGCGGCTTAGTCATTCTAAGCAAGGGACTTTCGACAATGCCATGGGCCAAAACTCGTGCCAGCCCCACTATTCGTAAGGTGTTGGTGCTAATGTTGTTCGGGGTCGCGGCCAGAATCGGCGCTAGCATCGTTGCTCGACTTGCCAATATTCTGGATATTGGCTGCATCGAGCGCCTCGCCATCGCCAATTCTGGACCGCAACGCACACGTGTTTCATTATGTTAGGCACTCTTAGAGTTTGACCAGATCGATCACCCGCGCGGTCGCGCCCTGATGGCTGCGCGCGAAATGAAGGCCGGCCTGCGCTATGCGCTGCGCGCGCTCCGGATCCCGCATTAGCTCGCACGCCGCGACAATTGCGCCGCGCGCATCCTCAACCCGCAGTGCCGCGCCGGCGGCGACGGCAAACTGCGTCGCCTCGGCAAAGTTATAAGTGTGTGGCCCGATGATTACCGGCCTGCCGACTGCGCATGCCTCGATCAGGTTGTGCGCGCCAAACGGCAGCAGGCTGCCGCCGATGACGGCGACGTCACACGCCGCGTAATAAGCAAACATCTCGCCCATGCTGTCGCCGAGCACGACGCGGGTTTGCGCGGCAATTGCCTGCTCCGTGCTGCGGCGCTGAAATGGCACGCCCTTGCGCTCGAGCAAAGCGGCGACCTCCTCAAAGCGCTGCGGGTGGCGCGGCACGATCACCGTGAGCAGTTGCGGGATCGCGACCTCCTGCAGCGCCTCGAGCAGCAGCGCCTCCTCGCCTTCGCGCGTGCTGGCAAGCAGCAGCACGGGCCGCGACCTGCCCCACGCTGCGCGCCACGCATCGCCCTGCGCTGCCAGTACCGCGTCGGGCATGATGTCGAATTTGAGATTGCCGGTTACCTCGACCACTGCTGCGCCGAGAGCCTTGAGACGCCCGGCATCGGCATTGCTCTGCGCGGCGATGCCTGTCAGCTCATTCAGGCTGGCCGCGGCAAACCGGCCAAAACGCTGATACTTGCGGAAAGATTTTTCGGACAGCCGCGCGTTGACCAGGTAGACCGGGACGCTGCGCGCGCGGCATGCGTGGATCAGGTTGGGCCAGATTTCGGTCTCGAGCAATATGCCGCAAGCCGGCTTGAAATGATCGAGAAAGCGCTCGACCGCGAATGGAAAATCATACGGCAGATAGCAGCGCAGCACGCGCTCCTTGAACAGCGCGGTTCCGGTCTCCCGTCCGGTCGGCGTCATGTGCGTCAAGAGGATGCGATGGCGCGGGTAGTTGCGCTGCAGCGAGTCGATCAGCGGTTCCGCCGTACGCGTCTCGCCGACCGATACCGCATGCACCCAAATCAATGGCTGTTCGGCCGCAACCGCATAGCGCTCGACGCGCTCGGCAAGGTGGTCCAGATACGCGCGCTGCCGGCGCGCGCGCCACAGCAAATGCGCGAGTGCGCGCGGCAGCAGCGCGTAAAGGAGCAACGTATAACCGAAGCGCGACCCGATCATGATGCAAGCTTTTCGGCCGCAGTTATCACCTGCGCCGGGGTCGGCGCTCGTCCAATGCCTCCCAGATTGACGGAGCGGCCGCAACCGTAAATCCCGGTCGCCGCCGGATTGGTTCCGCAATAAACGCCCACGGTGGGCGCACCGAGCGCTGCGGCCAGATGCGCGAGTCCGGTATCGACGCCGACGACCGCCTTCGCTCCGGCGAACAATCCGGCGAGATCATCGAGGCTCAGCAGCGGCGGAACTGCTGCCGCGCGTAATTTTTCGGCGATGCGTTCGCTGCGCGCGCGCTCGCGTCCACTGCCCCATGGCAATACGCAACTCACACCGCTGGAGTTGAAAGCGTCTCCGAGCGCGACCCAGTTTGGTTCATCCCACAATTTGTAATTGCCGCTGGTCGCGTGCAGCAACACCGCGTACGCGCCTGCGGCAAGCCAGTCAAAACGGCGCGGCGCGGCGCTGATGCCGTAGGCGCAGCCTGCCGGTACTTCGTAGCCCAGCGCCTGCGCCAGCAACAGGCGGTTTCTTTCCACCGCGTGCAACTCCCACGATACCGCGAAAGTGCGGTCGTAGAACCACGCGAGCGGCTCGCGCGAGCTTCGAATATCGAGCCCGTAGCGCGTGCCGCGCACCGCCAGCGCGATCAGCGCGCTCTTGAACAATCCCTGTGCATCAACGACTGCGTCATAGGGTTGCTCGCGCAGGTGGCGCACGCAGGCCGCGATCTCGCCGTAAGTTCGTCCCCGCCACAACGCGCGGCGCCAGCGCCGGATCGCAACGGGAATCACGGCAGTGACGCCGGCATGCAGACGCGGGACCGCCGCGAAAGGCTCCTCCACCGCCCAGTCGACCCGCACGTCCGCCGCCATGGATCGAGCGTCGCTGACGGCCGGCAAAGCATGGATCACGTCGCCGAGCGACGAGGTCTTGACCAGCAGAATGCTTTTAGCCATCGATGTGAAGCGGTGACGCGCCGACGATAACGCGCGTAGCCTACACGCAAACTCTCAATCCGCATAGAATAGGCGCCGTTCGTTCGTTGCGTGCCGCAGCGCTGCCGCGAACTCAAGAAATTCTGCTGCGGCTGCTTGCTGAGAAAATGCAACCGTAACCGATGCGCTTGTCCCGCGTTCTGATCACCGGAGGCAGCGGCCTGCTCGCGCTGAATTGGGCCTGCTGCATGCGCGCGAGCCGCGAGGTTATTCTCGCCCGCCACTCGAGGAAAATAACACTCGACGGAGTGAGCG
>JACPTJ010000495.1 GCA_016192835.1 Betaproteobacteria bacterium | reverse complement strand
GGCCGGGCCCATCAGCACCACGATGCCGACAAAACCGAGCGAGAAACCGAACGCGCGGTTGGCGGTCATGCGCTCGCCCGCGACAAAGAAATGCGCGAGCAGGAGCGTTGCGAGCGGCATGATCGCCATCAGAATTCCGGCAAGCGCGCTGTCGATGACCTGCTGGCCCCAGCCGATCAGGTAAAACGGTATGCAGTTACCAACGATAGCGAGCGCGCCAAAGGACAGCCAGCGCGATCCCGCCGGCGGCAAGGCGAGCCCGCGCCAGCGCATTACCGCGTAAAGCGTCGCGGCACCCAGCGCGAGCCGGCTCGCGGCCAGCGTCGCCGGCGGCACCGTCGCGACACCGAGCTTGATGAACAGGAACGCAGAGCCCCACATCGCGACCAGCGCGGCGAGCAGCGCCCAGTCTTTAATGCGGTGCGAAGTTGTCATCCGGAACGCACGCGCTGCTTCGGTATAATGGGTGCACAGACGCTATCGTGTCTGATTTGCGCCGCCCGCGCAATTCATTCCCCAGGACGCGACCCGCCGCGATGCCTATATAATGCGCGCTGCGCCATAACAACGATTTATCTTCGAGTGACCTGATGCTGCTTTACGCTTGTACCATTTTCACAAGCGCATTCCTCCTGTTTCTCGTGCAGCCGGTCATCGCCAAGCAGATCCTACCGTGGTTCGGCGGTTCGGCCGCGGTGTGGACGACGTGCCTCGTATTCTTTCAGGTCGCGCTGCTCGCGGGCTACGCTTATTCAGACCTCACGACCCGCAAACTGAAGCCGCGCGTACAAGTGATGTTGCACCTCGCGCTGCTCGCGGCCAGTCTTGCCGTGTTGCCGATCGTTGCCGATGCGGACTGGAAACCGGCCGGCGACGAGGATCCGGGCGTGCGCATCCTCGGCCTGCTGTTCGCCACCATCGGCCTGCCCTACTTCCTGCTGGCGACCACCGGCCCGCTGGTGCAGGCGTGGTTCGCGCGCACTTTTCCCTCCGGTACGGTGTACCGCCTGTTCGCGCTGTCCAATCTCGCTTCCATGCTGGCGCTGATTTCTTACCCATTCGCATTCGAACCCTGGGTTACCACCGCAACGCAGGCGTACGGGTGGACCACGGGCTACTTGCTGTTCGCCTTGCTGTGCGGCGCCTCCGCACTCTACAGTTTGCGTGCCGGCGCGATTGCCGCCGGCGTAACCTCCGCTGCAACACCGGCGGCGCGCGCTCCAGACGCCACGCCGCCGAGCCGCTTCGACCTCGGGTTGTGGCTTGCGCTCTCCGCGATGGGTTCATGGCTGCTGCTCGCGATCACCAATCACATCACGCAGAACATCGCGTCGATTCCGTTCCTGTGGCTCGCGCCGCTCACGCTCTACCTGTTGACGTTCATCCTGTGCTTCGAGAGCGACGGCTGGTATCAGCGCTCGCTGCTGCTGGGCCCGCTGGCGGTGATTCTCGGCTTTTGCGCGTGGGGTCTGCAAACGAGCGATGTCACGCTCGAAATCAAGATCGCGATTCCGCTGTACCTGACGGGACTGTTCACGTGCTGCATGTTTTTTCACGGCGAACTCGCCAAAATGCGGCCGGCGCCGCGCTATCTGACGCTGTTCTACCTGATGGTTTCGCTCGGCGGCGCGCTCGGCGGCATGTTCGTGGGTCTCGTTGCGCCACGCATCTTCCCGGCCTATTACGAACTCGGCCTGGGTTTCGTGCTGACCGCGGTGCTTGCCGCGATAACGCTGCGCAAAACGCCGTTTTTCGTTTGGCTCGTCGCGATCGCCATGGCGGGTGTGTGTGGCTACTTCTGGAACCAGCAGATCGAGCAACTGAAGGAAGATGCGCGCGTGATGGTACGCGATTTCTATGGCACGCTGCGCACCAAGGATACCGGCCCCGAGACGAGCGAGGACGCGGTGCGGCGCCTGATCCACGGCGTGATCCTGCACGGCGAGCAATACCTGAAACCCGAGCGCCGCACCGAGCCGACCACGTACTACGGGCCGGACTCCGGCGTGGCGCTGGCGATCAAAAACATCAGTCCCGGCCACCAGCGCGTCGGCGTGATCGGGCTCGGTACCGGAACGCTCGCGGCCTGGGGCAAGGCGGGCGACACCTACCGTTTCTACGACATCAACCCGCACGTGATCGAGGTCGCGCAAAGCGAATTCACCTATCTCAGGGACAGCAAAGCAAGAATCGAAACCAGCCTGGGCGACGCGCGGCTCAATCTCGAACGCGAAGCGCCGCAAAATTTCGACGTGCTGGTCGTCGACGCATTTTCGAGCGATTCGATTCCGGTGCACCTGATCACGCGGGAAGCCATGGCGGTGTACCTGAAGCACGTGAAGCCCGGCGGCGCGGTCGTATTCCACGTCACCAACCGCTTTCTCAAGCTCGCGCCGGTGGTAAAGAGCATCGCCGACAGCCTCGGACTCTACACGGCGCTGATCATCGACGACGCGGAGGAAACCGATTTTTCCAAAACCGACTGGATGATCGTCACGCGCGACCGGGCGCTGGTCGAGAGCGCCGCGATCGCCGGCAAGGCGAGCGAGGTCGACGCGATCCCCGGCTTGAGGCCGTGGACCGACGACTTCAACAACCTGTTCCAGATCTTGAAATAGTTCGCCACGCCACAAATTATGGTGACTGGTGCTCTACCCGCGCCACCCGCTCCAAGGAGGTCCGACATGAACGTCCGCCTGAACGATACCGTGTGTCGCCTGGTGTGCGCGCTATTTATGCTGTTCGCGGCACCGCCCGCCCTATCAGCTTTGCCGCCCACCGACAGTGCGCGCCAGGGATTGCCGACGCTCGCGCCGCTGGTCAACGAGGTCACGCCGGCCGTGGTGAATATTTCCGTGATCACGCGCTCGCCGCTCGAGGACAACCCGCTCTTCCGCGACCCGTATTTCCGGCGCTTCTTCAATCTGCCTGACCGTCCGCAGCGCCGCGAGCAGGCCGCAGGCTCAGGCGTGATCGTGGATGCCGCGCGCGGCTACGTGCTCACCAACCACCACGTGATCAAGGACGCGGAGCAGGCGATCGTCACGCTCAAGGACCGCCGCCAACTGCAGGCGAAACTGGTCGGCGCCGATCCCGGCACCGACATCGCCGTGCTGCAGATCGAGCCGAAAAACCTTACGGCGTTGAGGTTGGGCGATTCCGATGCGACGCAGGTCGGCGATTACGTGATCGCCATCGGCAATCCGTTCGGCATCGGTCAGACCGTGACTTCGGGCATCGTCAGCGCGCTGGGCCGCAGCGGACTGAGCGTCGAGGGCTACGAGGACTTCATTCAGACGGATGCCTCGATCAATCCCGGCAACTCGGGCGGCGCACTCGTCAATTTGCGGGGCGAACTGATCGGTATCAACAGCGCGATCATCGGCCCGGCCGGCGGCAACGTCGGCATCGGCTTTGCGGTGCCGTCCAATATGGCCCGCACTGTCATGAACCAGATCGTGCGCTACGGCGAAGTGCGGCGCGGCCGCCTCGGCATCGAAATGGCCGATCTCACGCCGGAACTCGCGAAGAAGCTCGGCATCGGTCTGCTCGAAGGCGCCATAGTCGCCACAGTGCAGCCGGGATCTCCGGCCCTCAAGGCGGGACTGCGCGAGCGCGACGTGGTCGTCGCGCTCAACGGCCGGCCGATCCGCAATGCCGCCGAACTTCGCGCGCGGCTCGGATTGACGCCGATCGGCGAGCAAGTGGAACTGCGCGTGAATCGCGGCGGAGAGACACGCACGCTGCGCGCCCAGATCGCGGCGCCGCAGGAACATGCTCCGGGCCAGGGACAGGCGATTCCGCAACTCGCCGGCCTGCAGGTAGTCGAAATCGAGCGCGGCAGCCCGCTCTACCAGCGTATTCAGGGACTGATCGTTTCGGCAGTGGAGCGCAACAGCCGGGCGTGGCACTACGGCTTTCGCCCCGGCGACATCATCTACGCGACCAACAACAAGCGCATCCGCACGCTGGCCGAGTTCCAGGCCGCGCTGCGCGGCGCCGAGCGCGGCTATGCGGTGAGCTTGCTGCGCGGCGATTCCAGTCTCACCATCGTCATCCGTTGAGGAACAATTTCAGCGTAGAAGGGTGGATGAAGCAAAGCGCAATCCACCGGTTCGAATTGCTACGAGTTCGTCGATTAGCGGTCGAGTTGTTACGCAATTTGGGAATGCTCGATAGCAGCCCGTGGACGCCGATTTGCAGTAGAGTTCGGACTTGACCAAAAGGGGAAGGCATGGGGAAGGCGGCCAGACTCAGACTCGCAACCTGCTTTGATTTTCTGATGCTCGTTCTGGGCATTGTTATCGCCGTGGTGTCTTGGGGCTACGGTTTTGGGAGCTTCGGGCGTCCCGGTCCGGGTCTGTATCCCTTTTTCATCGGGGCGGCGATTGCCGTTTTCGCGCTTTTCATCCTCATTTCTGAATTGCGGTCTGACACAGCGAAACCCGCTCTTGACACGAAGGGTGCGGTAACGCTGGTCCTCATGACGGCGACGTTCTGTCTGTGGATCGTGGCGATGCCCCTGCTGGGGTATGTCGTCGTTACCCTGCTCGCGGCGTTTGCTTTTTGCAAGATCATGAAACTCGAAGGGTGGTGGAAGCCGTTGGCGGTGTCCGGCGGAACGGCCCTGTTCATTTACCTGTTGTTCGATTACTGGTTGTATATCGATCTGCCGCGGGGAATTCTGGGATAAGAAGGAATGGCGATGGACGGGTTCGGTCTTCTGGTTAACGGGTTCGCCAATTCCTTCACTCTGGTGAATCTTGTCGCCTGTTTCGTGGGCGCCTTGATCGGCACCATGGTCGGCGTCCTGCCGGGTCTGGGGCCAACGGCGACCATGGCATTGATGCTGCCGTTTACCATGAAGTTCGGGGTGACGACCGGCTTGATCATGATGACCGGTGTTTGGTACGGAGCCATGTACGGGGGCTCGACGACCTCGATCCTGGTCAACATCCCGGGAGAAGCCGCGAGTGTAGTGACCTGCCTCGACGGTTACCAGATGTGCAAAAAAGGGCGGGCAGGAGCGGCCCTGGCACTGGTGGCGGTGGGTTCCTTCGTGGCAGGCACGATCGGAATTCTGGGTTTGCAGTTTTTTGCACCGTATCTGGGACAAGCCGCTCTCTCCTTCGGTCCGCCCGAATTCCTGTGCTTCATGATCCTGACCTTTGTGCTGTTATCCAATCTCTCCGCCGAAGCCCCACTCAAGGGAGCGCTGATGATTGCCTTCGGGCTTTTTCTCAGCACCATAGGCGTCAATCCCATGGACAGCTATCCCCGGTTCACATTCGGTGTAGAAAAGCTGTTGCTGGGAATCGATTTCCTGCCCATCGCCATGGGTCTGTTCGGCATCTCCGAGATCCTGAGCATCGCGCTCGAAAAATATGTGAAGCCGCAGATCAACAAAATCCGGCTGCGGGAACTCTATCCCAGCCGGGAGGAAGTCAGGCGCTCCGTTTACCCGACGCTGCGCGGTTCGGTATTGGGGTTTTTTATCGGGTTGTTGCCGGGGCCCTGCACCGTGATTTCCACGTTTGTCTCTTACGCTCTCGAAAAAAGAATATCCAAAACACCGGAGGAATTCGGACACGGAGCGGTGGAAGGCGTGGTCGGGCCGGAATCCGCCAACAACAGCGCGGTAATGGGTTCGATGATCCCTTTGCTGACCCTGGGAATCCCGTTTGCTGCGCCCAGTGCCATCATGCTGGCGGGGTTGAGGATGCATAACGTGGAACCCGGCCCCATGCTTTTCACGACCCATCCGGATGTCTTCTGGACGTTTATCGCGGCCATGTATCTTGGCAATATCATGCTCCTGATCCTCAACCTGCCGCTCGTTGGGGCTTTTGCAAAGATCGCCCTGGTCCGGCCCCAGATCCTGATGCCCATCATCAGCCTGATCTGCCTGGTCGGCGTCTACAGCGTGAGAAACTCCCTCTTCGATGTCTGGGTGATGATCATCGCCGGTGTCGTGGGATTGTTCCTGCGTAAATGGAAATTTCCGATCGCGCCTTTTATTATCGGAGTCGTGCTGGGTCCGACCACGGAAAACAGTCTCCGCCAGTCGTTGATGATGTTAAGGGGAGACGTATCCCTGGTCGCGGATCGGCCGGTGTCGGTCACTTTGCTCGCTTTGGCGGCGGTATTCCTGGTTGTTAAGTTCACCGCGCCCTTTTTCGGCAAAAAGTTCCCGCTGAAAATCGAAGAGGACAGCAAGCTCTAAGCAACGGGCGCGCCATGAAAGACCGATCTGCCGGGGCCTATAACATTGAGGATCTGCGCGAAATCGCGCGGCGCCGGGTGCCGAAGGGCATGTTCGAGTTCGTCGACCGCGGCGCCGAGGACGAGGTCGCGCTGCGCAACAACCGTACCGCATTCGAGCGCATCAGGCTCAAGCCGCGCGCGCTCATCGACGTTTCCAAACGCAGCCAGGAAATCACGCTGTTCGGCAAGCCGCAGAAAATGCCGATCGCGATTGCGCCGACGGGGTCCGCCGGACTCATGTGGCATGACGGTGAGATCGCGCTCGCGCGTGCTGCAGCCGCTGCCGGAATCCCGTTTACGCTGGCGACAGGTTCGATGACGGCGATGGAAAAAATCGCCGCGCAGGCGGGCGGCAGGTTGTGGTTTCAGCTCTACATGTGGCCCGACCGCTCGCTGTCGCACAAACTGGTCGAACGCGCCAGCACCGCGGGTTTCGAGGCCCTCGTCGTCACCGTGGACGGCGCGGTTTCAGGCAACCGTGAATACAACCTGCGCAACGGCTTCACCATTCCATTTACCTTCACGCGGCGCAATGTGAGCGATGTGCTGATGCACCCGGAGTGGCTGCTCGGGGTGCTTGCGCGCTATGTATTCACCACCGGCATGCCGCGTTACGAGAACTATCCGAGCGAATTCAAGCACCGGATCACCGCGCAGCCGATGGGCAAGGGAATGCTGTTGAACGACTCGCTCACGTGGGACGATCTGCGCGTGCTGCGCAGGATGTGGCCGCGCACGCTGATCGTGAAAGGCATACTGCATCCGCAGGACGCGAGGCTAGCCGCCGACTGCGGCGCCGATGGCATCGTGGTTTCCAACCACGGCGGCCGCAATCTCGACAGCTCGATGGCGCCGATCGAGGTGCTGCCGGAGATCGTCGATGCGGTCGGAAAACGCATCACCGTGATCGTGGACAGCGGTTTCCGGCGCGGCAGCGACGTCGTCAAGGCACTCGCGCTCGGCGCCAGGGCGGTGCTGATCGGGCGGCCGACGTTATATGGCACGGCGGCGGGCGGCGAGGCGGGCGCGGCGCGGGCGATTGCGATTTTCCGCGAGGAAGTCGAGCGCATGCTCGCGCTGCGCGGCTGCCCCGGCATTGCCGCGCTCAACCGCGAATATCTGGTGCCGGGTGGTTTCAACACTGCTTGACCTGCGGCGTGCGATCAGCCGTGCACCCAAAGCGCACGCATCTCACGCACAGCACGACCGCCTGACATTACGTTCTGCGAGAGCGCGCTGACGTGCGGCAGGATCGTCTGCAGGTAAAACTCCGCGAGCAGGATACGACGCTGGTTTCGCGCTGACTCACCGCCGTCACCCGCCGCGGCCAGCGCGCCTTTGCTAAGCAGCGCGCCGGCAAACGCGGTAGCGAGAAGTTCGGCATAGGGCGTCGCCACCGCGAGCCGGTCGTCGGCTTCGCGGCCCGGGGCGAGCAGCCAATCCGTTGCGTGCTGCGCTGACGTCACTGCATCGGCAAGCTGCCGTCCCATGTCCGCAAACGGTTGCTTGACCATAGCCTTGAGCGCGGCCCCTGTCCGACGCATTTCCGCGAGAAGAGCACGAACGCCGGCGCCTTCATCGCGGACGATCTTGCGCATTACGAGATCAATGGACTGGATGCCGTTGGTGCCTTCGTAGATCGGCGCTATCCGGGCGTCGCGCCAGTGCTGGGCCGCCCCGGGGTCCTCGACGTATCCCGCCCCGCCGTGGATCTGTATGCCGAGCGAAGCGACCGCGACACCGCTATCCGTGGCATAAGCCTTCACGAGCGGCGTCAGCAGATCCGCATGGCGCTGCGCGTGAACACGTGTCGCGTCATCCTGCCCGTGCGCCGCGCGATGTATCTCCGCGGCGGCCCGATAAGCCAGCGCGCGTGTTGCCGCCGTCATGGCCGACATCAGCATGAGGTTACGGGCAACATCAGGATGTTCAATGATGGGCACGACCTCATTACCAGACGGCAGTCGCCCCTGGCGCCGCTCGCGCGCATACGCCAGTGCCTGCTGCAGTGCCCGCTCGGCAATCGCCACGCCCTGAACGCCCGTTGCCAGCCGCGTGCGGTTCATCATCGTGAATAGGCAGCGCAGTCCCTGATGCGGCTCGCCCACCAGCCAGCCGGTCGCGCCGCCTCGTTCGCCCAATGCCATGGTGCAAGTCGGGCTCGCGCGTATCCCGAGTTTGTGTTCCATACCGACGCAGGTGATGTCATTCAGCGACCCGGGTCTTCCATCGGGACCGGGGATCCGCTTCGGAACCAGAAAAAGCGAAATCCCGCGCGAGCCGGGCGGCGCATCGGGCAGACGCGCCAGCACGAGATGAACGATATTGTCCGTGAGATCATGCTCGCCGAACGTGATGTAGATCTTCCGGCCAGCGATCCGGTACGTCCCATCCGGCGATGGCATTGCAGTGGTCCGCAGCGTACTAAGATCCGACCCCGCCTGCGGTTCGGTGAGGTCCATCGTGGCAGCCCACTCGCCGGTGACGAGCCGCGGGAGATACAGGGACTTCAATGCCGGACTGGCATGAACGGACAGCGCCTCGACGGCGCCCTGATTCAGCACGGGCAAGGTACCGAGCGCCATGCACGCGCTTGTCAACATCTCCATGCTGGCGGTGCCGATTATCGCGGGAATGCCTGCGCCACCATACTCGGCAGGCAGCGAAACGGCGTGCCAGCCGGCGGACGCCCACTCGTGGAATCCCGCTTTCCATCCCGCGGGCATCGTCACTTTGCCGTCGCGCAAGATGGGCGGCGACAGATCCCCCGCGCGATTGAGCGGCGCAATGCGTTCGGCCACCAGCTTGCCCGCCTCTTGCAATATCGCGCGTATGTCGGCCTCGGCAAGATCCGCAGGCACATTGACGCCGTCGCGCCAGCAGGCGATGCTCTCCATCGTGAACAGCATCTCATCCACCGGCGCAATGTACGGAATCGTCATGTCGCCCGCACTTTTTCAGTTTCGCAACGGCTTGCCGGTTCTCAGCAGATGGCGCAGGCGTGCCAGCGTTGCGGGGGTTTGCGCCAGTGCGAGACAGGTTTCGCGTTCGAGGCGCAACACACGGTGATCAGAACTCGTACGCAAGATGAAAACCGTCTTCGGTGGCCCGCACGGCATCGAGTTCTGCAGCCACCCGAGCCCCCCCGATGAGATGCACCTCGCAGCCTGCCTGGGCAAGCGTTGATGCCATGGCCCCGTTAGGTTCCTGCCCCGCGCAAATGACGACACGATCGACCGGCATGAGGTGATCGCGACCATCGATCGCGTAATGCAGGCCTTCGTCATCGATGCGGCGGTACGTGCAGCCCGCAAGCGCTTTCACGCCGCGGCGCCGCAACTCGATGCGATGTATCCAGCCCGTCGATTTGCCGAGCCGTTCACCGGGACGCCCTGCACTCCGCTGAAACATGGTGACGGCCCGCGGCGTCGTATGGACCGTCGGGGCACGAATGCCGCCGGGGATGGCAATCGTCGGGTCCACACCCCAAGTGTCCAGATACGCGTCTATGGTGTCGGGCACGTCGCGCGGCGCCGTAAGGAAGCAAGCAACGTCGTAGCCTATACCGCCCGTTCCTATTATGGCCACGCGCCGTCCCACATCGACGCGCCCCGTCAGCACGTCGAGATAGGAGACGGTGGAAGGATGATCGATGCCGGGGATGTCAGGGGTTCGCGGGAGGGTCCCGGTGGCTACCACTACGGCATCGTACCGGTCACGCAGCAGTTGCTCGGCACTCACAGCCGTGTTGAGACGGACATCGACACGATGCAGTTCGAGCTGTGTTCGGTAATAACGCAGCATTTCGCCAAACTCCGTCTTTCCCGGGATGCGCAGCGCAAGATTGATCTGTCCGCCGATCTCGCCGCTTGCTTCGTAAAGCGTGACGCGATGCCCCCGCAGAGCGGCATTGACTGCCACCGACAATCCGGCCGGTCCCGCGCCCACGACAGCAATGCGACGCGAGACCCTCCCCGGAGTAAGCGGAAATCGCGTTTCCCGGCAGGCGCGGGGATTCACGAGGCAACTGGCCGTTTTATTAGCGAAAATGTAGTCGAGACAGGCCTGATTGCAGGCAATGCAGGTATTGATCTCCGCTGCGCGACCCGCCGCGCTTTTGTTGACGAAACAGGGGTCGGCCAGCAACGGCCGCGCAAGAGACACGAGATCCACCTCGCCCCGGGCCAGAATCTCCTCTGCAACTTGAGGCATGTTGATGCGGTTTGAGCCCACGACCGGTATGCGCACGACCGCCTTCAGCCGGCTGGCGGCAAAAATGAAAGCGCCACGCGGTGCCATGTACGCTATGGTGGGGACAACGGACTCATGCCACCCCACGCCGACGCTGAGCATGTCAGCCCCGGCTGCCTCGAGTGCCCGGGCGAGCGTATCAATTTCCCCTCCCGTCTGGCCGCCTTCCACGAGGTCGGTAGCCGACATGCGATAGGAAATGATGGGCTGTGGTCCTATACGGGCACGCGCGTGGCGAACGATGTCCACCGGTATCCGTATGCGCTTCTGCAGTGAACCGCCCCATTCATCGGTGCGGTTGTTCATGCGGGTGGTGACACACTGGTTGAGGAAATAGCCTTCCGACCCCATGAATTCGACGCCATCGTAACCTGCCTGCACGGCAAGCGCCGAACAACGCACGAAGTCCTCTATCGTCGCTTCGATTTCCGCCGCAGTCAGCGGGCGCGGCGCCCGCGAATTGATCGGTGACCGTATGTCCGATATGCCCACGATGTCACCGTGTTTGGCATATGCGCCGGTGTGCAGAATCTGCAGGAGGATCTTGCCGCCGTATGCATGCACCGCAGCCACGACCGGACGATGTTCATCGAGCTGGTCCTCGCGTTCCAGCGTGCGAGCCCCCTCCTCGATACGGCCGTTCCAGTTGGGTGCCACGCCGCCCGTAATAATGAGCGCCACACCGCCACCGGCGCGCTCTCCGAAGAATGCCGCCTGGCGCGATACCGCGTTCTCCCCGTATTCGAGACGGGTATGCATGGAACCCATGACCACTCGATTGCGCAATACCTGCTGCCCGACGCGCAATGGCGACAGCAGGTAGGGATACGGCGATTTCTCTACCGGGGAGACGGACATCGGTGTTGCTCTTGCATTCAGTGGGTTATCGTCCCCGCCTGCGCGAGCGCCTGCAATCAATACTACGCAACGCACGGGACCAATGCAATGGTGGCAAGTGGTTCAGCATGAGTTGATGCCTGAATTGCTTTATATTTGCGGCCATGTATGCTCATTGATATCAGTTGAGGAAATAGGACAATGGCGGCTGCAAACGAATTCGACCTCGTAGTACTGGGATCGGGCGGCGCCGGCTGTGCGGCGGCGTTGGCGGGCGCAAGCATGAGCCTCTCCGTATCCCTGCTTGAAAAGGCAAACGTACTCGGAGGCGGAACTGCCGACTCGCTGGGAACGATCTGGATTCCCAACAACAGTCTCGCCGCCGCAGCGGGACTCGCGGATGACTTTGCAACGGCACTTACCTATGCCAGGTTCGTCGGCGGCGGCCAGGAATTGCCCGCAAATCTCGAGGCCTATGTACGGGAAGCGCCACGTGTCCTCGACGCCATGCTGGCGCTGGGCGTGCGGCTGCGCCTGGCGCTCGGCCTGCCGGACTATTTTTATCCGGCGGGACCCGGCAGTTGCGCCGATGGCCGGAGGATGGTGGAGCCGGAACTGATCGCCCGCTCCGCGTTGGAGCCATGGAGCAACTCCATCCGTCGCAGCATACACAACGTGCCCGGCGTCGCCTGGAGCGACAGCGTTGGCTGGGGCGGTTTTGCCAATCGTCGCAACTGGCCGGACGCGGAGGTCGCGGAGCGGGAGCGCCGGGGGCTGTTGGGATGCGGCGAAGCCCTCATCGGCCAGCTAATCGCTCCGATGCTGTCACGCGGTGCATCGATCCGGGTGAACGCGCAAACGGCAGGACTCCTGCTTGAACGCGGGCGCGTGACCGGCGTGAGGATAGCAGATGGAAGCACCGTGCGCGCGCGGCGGGGCGTCGTCCTGGCAACCGGCGGCTACGAAGGAAGTCCGGAATTGGTCCGCCAGTTTGAGGGATTTCCAGAATGGATGAATCCGTTCGCCCCGACCAACGTAGGCGATGCGCTGGCCTTCGGAACCGAAATCGGAGCAAGCATATTTCGCATCGCGATCAACAACTCCCTTTTCGTCGGCGCCCCGGTCCCCGGTCAGCCCGAGGCGTTTTTCTCGGTGGGCCTGCGTGGGTTGCCAATGCCGGGCGCCATTGCCGTCAACCGGCGCGGCGAACGTTTCTGCGACGAAACCCAGTTTCAGGATGTCGTGATGGCATTGCAACAGTACGATCGTCGCGAACGCAGGTTCGCGAATCTGCCGGCTTTTATGATTTTCGACGACCTGTTCCGGGAGCGATATCCGGTAGCGAACGCACCGCCGGGGCGGGCGGCACATCCGTCGATCGTCCGGAGCGACGCCCTGTCCGGCTTGGCGGAACGAATTGGCATCGATGCGAATGGATTCCTCAAGACCGTCGAACGCTTCAACAGCGACGCGCGCGAGGGCCGGGATACCGTGTTTGGCCGGGGGCAATCCGCCTTTTCACGCAACAATGCCGGGGACACGGAGCTCAAGCTGAATCCTCAGCTCGCGCCCCTGGAAAAACCTCCCTTCCACGCACTGCCTCTGAAGGTGGGAGGCATCTGCAGCGCCGGATTGTTGACGGATCCGGCAGCGCGCGTTCTCGACGCGCACGGCCGGCCCATCCGCGGACTCTATGCTTGCGGCAACGCGGCAGCCCCCACTTTTCTGGGGGTGGGCTATCAGGGTGGTTCG
This sequence comes from Betaproteobacteria bacterium, assembly GCA_016192835.1. GTDB lineage: Bacteria > Pseudomonadota > Gammaproteobacteria > Burkholderiales > SG8-41 > PALSA-1004. The sequence goes on along the minus strand of JACPTJ010000495.1, from coordinate 11,646 downwards.
TCGATTGGCGCCGGAATCGTGTTTGGATACCTGGCCACAGAGCATGCGGCGGGACGAACGCGAATCGAATGAATTACCTTGCGCCATCATTGATCACATGACGCCTGATCAAATGTGATCGCGAGAGCTTTCGGGCGCGAGCAAGAAATTGCGAAATCGATCCCGCACCGCGCTTTTTTGAATCTTGCCGGTCGCCGTATGGGGCAATTCATCGACGAAGACAACCGCGTCCGGCAGCCACCATTTCGGCATTCTTTGGCTGAGGTGAGACAGGATCTCCGGCTGCGATAGAGTCTGACCCTGCTTGAGCACGATGGCCAGGAGCGGGCGCTCGCCCCACGCCGGGTGGGCGACCGCGACGGCCGCGGCTTCAGAAACGGCGGGATGCATGAGAGTGGCATCTTCGAGATCAACGGAGGAGATCCACTCTCCTCCTGACTTGATCAGATCCTTGGTGCGATCCGTGATCCGCATGAATCCGTTTGCGTCAATCCTCGCAACATCTCCCGTGTCGAAGAACCCTTCGGCGTCCAACACATCCATCTCCTCCATGCCGAAATACCGCCGCGCTATGCAAGGACCGCGCACTCTCAGATTTCCTGTTGCAACATCGTCCCAAGGCAGTTGTTCTCCCGCGTCGTCGACCAGCTTCATCTCGACCAGAAAGGGCGCGCGCCCTTGGCGCTGCTGAAGCGCTATCCGGTCCTCACCCTCCAGGTCCTGCGTTTCAGGCGTTAACGAGCAGGTGGACCCGGTCGGCCCCATTTCCGTCATGCCCCACGCATTGATTATCTCGACCGCGTGGCGGTCTTGAAAGGCTTCAAGCAACGCCCGCGAGGGAGGCGCTCCGCCGATGAAAAGGCGCTTGAGATATCGCAGCGGTAACCCGGTGCGGTCCAGGTGGTGGAGCAATCCCTGCCACACCGTCGGCACGCCGCCGCTGATGGTGACCTGATGTGTCTCGATCAGTTCATAGAGCGATGCCCCGTCAAGCCGCGTTCCCGGAAGGACCAGGCTCGCGCCCGCCATCGGCCCGGTAAACGGCCATGACCAGCCATTGGCGTGATACATCGGCACCACCATCATTACGACATCGCGCGCCGAGAAGCCGTACATGTCCCTTGCATTGATGGTCAATGACAACAAGACGGTCGAACGATGGCTGTAGAGAACACCCTTGGGCCGACCGGTCGTGCCGGACGTGTAGGAAAGCCCCGCCGCTGTGTTTTCATCCAAGCTGGACCACGCGAAGTCCCCGTCAGCTTCCGCCAGCCAGCTCTCGTAATCGATCGCGTTGCGCAGACTGGTCCCTGGCATGTTTTCCGGGTTGGTCAGGAATATGTATTGTTCGATGGTTGGAAGCTGACCGCAGATCTTTTCGAGCAGTCGAGCATACTGCGGATCGGCGAACATCACGCGGTCCTCAGCGTGGTTGATGATAAAGGTAAGCTGGTCCGGAAAGAGCCTTGGGTTGACAGGGTGATAGATGGCGCCGATTCCAGTGGCGCCGTACCACACCTCCATGTGGCGCGCCGTGCTCGACGCGAGCGTTGCCGCGCGATCACCTGCCCGCATGCCCTGCCGCGCCAGGCGTTGCGCCACTCGCAGCGCCCGACTTCGCAACAGGCCATAATTGGTCTGGTACATCTGACCATCGGCATAGGAAACAATTCTCCGGCGAGCATGCTGGACAGCGGCATGATCGAGCACCTTGTGGCAGAGCAAAGGCCAGTCCTGCACTAGACCCAACATCTGTTCCCCCCAATGGATATGGTCTCCCGACACCAATTGATTTGGCCGATCGGCGCAACCGAAACCGCTAGCGCAGCAGGCTCGTGAGCTCCGACATGGTCTTCACCGCTTCGAACTCGTGCACCACCTTGAGATCGTGCTGGCAATCACCATCCGCGCGCGCTCCAGCGCCAGGGGCGGCAGGTCGTTGACGTTCGTGCTCGTCAGGAACTGAGCCAACTCCCCGGCAATGCTCATCGCCTCAGCCTCTCTGACAGAAGGTAAATCAAGGCGCCCGTTGGCGGCGTCCTGTGCCAATGCAACGCTGCAGTGATGCCCGATCGGCGCTCGGTGCGCCCGATGGCGCGCGATCGGGGCTGCCCGCGCGTGCTCCACCGTCCGATCCGCGCTGCCGGGGCGCTTCGCAACGGCCGTCGCGGCAAATCATGCAGTCCCGGGCGCACCAAGTCAAGCGGGCGCGGGCGCGCCGCCCTGTTATGCTTCACACGGCACGACATGCTCGCGTCCGAGTCCGGCAGCAAGAGAATTTTTCGCATTTGCCCGTGTTGCGTTGACACGGGCGGGGGTAGACTACCATCGTCCTGTTGGTCGCATCAGGGTGATAGCGTTTTCTTACACGCATATCGGAGGAAAAAGATCGTGCACATGTTGCGTAGTGTCATATTCGTGGACACCGCCCGGTCGACTGCATGGGTTTGATTGAAGCAAAGAAAGCAGAACAGAGGAGTCCTATGGTGATCATTTCACGCCTTGCGACCTGCGCATGCGTCGTGATCTTGTCAGGACTCGTACCCGTGGCGTTTGCCGAGACTTACCCCGCCAAGCCGGTTCGCGTCGTGCTCGGGCTGGGTTCCGATCTGCTGCCGCGCCTGGCCGCCCAAAAACTCACTGGCGTCTGGGGACAGCAGGTGATCGTGGACCAGCGCCCCGGGGGTCGCGGCGCCATTGCCACCGAAATCGTCGCGAAATCCAATCCAGATGGCTATACCTGGCTGATCAGCACGGCGACCCATACAATAAACGCCGGGTTCCATCCCGACGTGCAATCCAGCCTGGAGAGTGATTTCGCGCCGGTAATGTTGCTCGCGACGGCGGCTTATTATTTGCTGGTTCACCCTTCCGTGCCTGCAAAATCGGTCGCCGAACTAGTCGAATACGCGCGCGCGAAACCGGGACAACTCAATTACTCCACGTCGGGCATCGGCTCGCCGCCGCACCTCGCGGCGGAATTGCTCAAAATCATGGCCCGCATCAATATCGTCCATGTCCCGTACAAGAGTTCGGCCACAGCGACGACCGATCTACTCGGCGGGCACGTGCAGGTTTCATTCCAATACGCACCGACGGCGATGCCTCACGTCCAAAGCGGAAAGCTTAGGCTTTTGGCGGTGACTGGCGTCAAACGTTCCCTGATGGCGCCGGAGTTCCCGACGGTTGCGGAATCTGGCTTCCCCGGTTTTGAGGTGCTTGGCTGGAACGGGGTGCATGTGCCGAAGGGCACACCCAAACAGATCATCGCCAGGATCAATAAGGACACGCTCGAGGTGCTCAAGCTCCCGGACGTGCGGAACCGGATGCTCAATGCGGGCCTGGAGCCGGTCGGAACTACGCCTGAAGAATTCGGGGTTTTTGTCAAAACGAATCTTGCGCATTGGATCCAATTGATCAAGCAAACCGGCATCCACGCCGAGTGAGTCTGGAGAAGAGAATTTCCTGTGCATCGTTTAGACGCTGCGCGGCGTCATTATCACGCATTGAGGTGCCTTGCGCATCAACTGGACAGTGCCGTAAAGAGGTGAGAACATGCATCGCACGGAGACCCTCCAGAGCGTGTTTGTCTTTTTTCGAACCACATCGCAACTCAAATGCAGCCAACCAAGGAGAGGAACATGAAAAGACTATTCATTGCCGTCTCGAGCGTTTTTTGGTGTTTGGGCTTCTACAGTTTGCAGGTCGCGCAGGCGGCGGAAAAATACCCGGTGAAACAGATCGTAGCCATCGTTCCGGTCGAAGCCGGAGGCGATGGAGACGTGCTTTTCCGTCCGGTCATGGAAAAAGTTTCCAAGATGCTGGGCCAGCCCATCGTGATCGTGAATAAACCCGGGGCAGGCAGCTCCACGGGCTATCGCGAACTTCACAATGCCAAGCCCGACGGGTACACGCTCGGTTGGGGATCGGCGACGATCATCACCAACAAACTGCAGGGGGTGATGCCGCTGGATTATCATGATTTTACCCAGCTCGGCGCCTATGCGACCTTTTTCCCCATTATCATCGGCGCCACCAAGAGCGCGATAAAATTCAATACCATCCAGGAAGCCATTGCCTATGCGAAGGCCAATCCCGGAAAACTGAACATGTCGACGGCGGGTGTCGGGCAGAGTTGGTGGGTCGGCGCCACGGCCTTCATCACCGGAACAGGCATCAACGTCAATACGATTCCGCAGCCGGGCGCCGGCGCGCTGGTCACTACCCAGGTGGCGGGCGGACATGCCGAACTCGGAGTCGCGGCCCTTGCTTCAGCGAAGGGTATGATCGAGAGCGGACAGGTTAAATTCCTGGCGACCCTGGGTGGCGGGCGCGCTCCCGCGCCGTACGACAACATTCCCACCGTGAAAGAACTGGGATACGACGTGAGCTGGGAGTCGAGCAATTTCGTGATGGGACCTCCCAAGTTGCCGAAGGAAATCGCAACGATTCTGGCCAATGCCGTTGAGAAGGCGGTACACGACCCCGCGTTCAAAAAATTCGTCTCGGAGAGAAACGCGCGCTGGGAATATATTCCCGCCGGGGAGGTCGTCGCTTCGTATGACAAGCGCAGAGAAGTGGTGCGCGGGATCATGCAGAAAGCCGGGATCCTGAAAGAGGCAAAATAATTCATGCCGGATCCGGTCACGCTCAACGTCAATGGCGTGCACCACACGGTGCACGCCGAGCCCGACACCCCGCTGCTCTATGTCCTGCGCAACGATCTAAAGCTCAAAGGCGCGAAATTCGGCTGCGGGCTCGGCCAGTGCGGCGCGTGCATGGTGCTGATCGACGGCCACAACGTGATGTCGTGCGATACGCCGTTGTGGGCCGCCGCCGGCAAAGCGATCACCACGATTGAAGCCCTCGGCAGTCTGGATGCGCCGGGCGCGCTGCAGCGTGCGTTCATCGCCGAGCAGGCCGCACAATGCGGCTATTGCGTAAGCGGCGTCGTCATGACCGCCGCCGCGCTGCTCGCGCGCAATCCGGACCCGTCCGAAGCCGACATCAAACAGGCGCTCGCGCGCAACCTGTGCCGTTGCGGCACGCACGTGCGCCTCATCAGGGCAGTCCAGCGCGCCGCCAAAGAGTTGGCGACATGAGCTACCGAGTGACCGAAACAATCATGATAGCCATAACGGAGGCGGAGAAATGAGCGCACCCGTCAAGCTTCCCGGCAGCCTCAACGCCAATCGCCGGCTCGCTCGGTGGCTGCACTTCAATCCGGATCAAACCATAACGGTGTATACCGGCAAGGTCGAAATCGGCCAGGGCGTCGTTACCGCGATGGCGCAGATCGCGGCCGAAGAGCTCGATGTCGCGCTCGCGCGGGTGCGCATGGTATCGGGGGACACGGCGCTCACGCCGGACGAAGGCCACACCTCCGGCAGCCGCTCGATCGACGAAGGCGGCAGCGCGATGCGTTACGCCTGTGCCGAAGCCCGCCACCTGCTGCTGCAGGAAGCATCCTCGCGGCTCGACATTCCGGCTGACAAGCTCACCGTCGAAGACGGCGTGATCAGCGGGTTCGACCGCATCCGCAAGCTTTCATACTGGGAACTGCCGCACGCCGAGTTGCTCGACCGGGACGCAACCGCTGCGATCAAGCCCAAACCGGCCGCCCGCCACACCATCGTCGGCACCAGTGCTGCGCGGCTCGACATCCCGGCCAAGGCCACCGGCACGCCGCGCTTCGTCCACGACCTCGAGCTGCCCGGCATGCTGTTCGGCCGCGTGGTGCGGCCACCGTCGTACGCGGCGCGCCTCACCGCGTTCGACGTTGACGCAGTGCGCAAGCTGCCCGGCGTGGTCGCGGTGGTGCGCGACGGCAATTTCATCGGCATCGTCGCCGCACGCGAGGAGCAGGCGATCAAAGCGAGACAGGCCGCGGCGAACGCCGCGCAATGGCAGGAAACTCCGTTGCCCACCGACGACTCCGGCATTCATGACTATCTTCAGAGCCGTCAGACCAAAGATCAGGTGATCGTGGAGCGCGCCGACCCCGCGGTGAGTGCACGCGCGACGCGCAGTTTCGAAGCACGCTACACCAGGCCCTATGTCGCGCATGCCTCACTGGGACCATCGTGCGCGCTGGCGCGCGTCGACAACGGACGCGTGGAAGTGTGGACGCACAGCCAGGGCGTATTTCAATTACGGCACGATCTCGCGACCGTGCTCGACCTGCCGCCCGAAGCCATTCTCGTGCACCACGCCGAAGGCGCCGGCTGCTACGGCCATAACGGTGCGGACGACGTGGCGCTCGACGCCGTGCTGCTGGCGCGTGCGGTCGCAGGCCGCCCGGTGCAGGTGCAGTGGATGCGCGAAGACGAATTCGCGTGGGAGCCCTACGGCCCGGCGATGGTGGTCAAGACGCGCGCCGCGCTCGATCAGCAGGGCAACATCGTCGACTGGGCGCTCGAGCTGTGGAGCAACGGCCACACCGGGCGCCCCAACGCGGCGAAAACACCGGACAAGGTTAACTCGCTGCTCGCGGCGCGGCATCTGGAAAATCCGATCGCGCGCCGGCCGCAGGGCGACCCGCCGATGTCCGGCGGCGGCGGCATGGCGCGCAATTCACCCGCCACCTACGATTTTCCCAACGAACGCGTGATTGCCCACCGCGTCGAGGAAATGCCGCTGCGCGTCTCGGCGCTGCGCGCGCTCGGCGCTACCGCGAACGTGTTTGCGATCGAGTCGTTCATCGACGAGCTCGCAGCGGCGGCTGGCGCGGATCCGGTCGAGTTCAGGCTGCGGCACATGAAGGACGAGCGCGCGCGCGCCGTGATCGAGCTCGCGGCGCAGCAAGCGGGCTGGCGCGCCGGTGCGGCAAGCGACGGCACTTCAGGACGCGGAATCGCGTTTGCGCAATACAAGAACGGCTACGGCTATCTGGCGGTCGTGATCGAAATCGGTCTCGAGCCGGATCTGCACGTCACGCGCGCCGTGGCGGCGGTCGACGTCGGCCAGGCCATCAACCCGGACGGCATCATCAACCAGACCGAAGGCGGAATCATTCAGGCGATCAGCTGGACGCTCAAGGAGCAGGTCCGGTTCGACCGCGCGCACGTCACCACCCGCACCTGGGAGGATTACCCGATCCTGACTTTCCCGGAGGTGCCGCGGGTCGAAGTGCATCTGATCAACCGGCCCGACGAAGCGCCGCTGGGCGCCGGGGAAATGGCGGCGGGCCCGGTCACGGCGGCGATCGCCAACGCGCTGCACCACGCGCTCGGCGTGCGCATCCGCGACCTGCCGCTCACGCGCGATCGGATCACCGCGGCTTTAACGTAAATCCGGGGAATTGGAACGACACATGAAAGCCAGGGCGAACGGCATCGAAATCAATTACGAAATCGTGGGCAGCGGCCCGTGGGTCACGCTCTCGCACTCGCTCGGGTGCGACCTGCACATGTGGGACGAGCAGATGGACGCGCTCACCCGGAGCTACCGGGTACTGCGCTTCGATACGCGGGGCCACGGCGCGAGCGGCGCGCCCGCCGGCGCCTACACGCTCGAACAGATCGCGGACGATGTGCACGGATTGTTTGCCGCGCTCGGCATCAATGAGACGCATTGGGTCGGGCTGTCGATGGGCGGCATGATCGGCCAGACCTACGCGCTCAGATACCCCGGTGTGTTCAAGAGCATGGTGCTCGCCGACACGACCAGCCGTTATCCGGCCGACGCCGCGCCGGGATGGATAGACCGCATCAAGACTGTGGAAAAAGGTGGTATGCAGGCGATCGTCGATACGATGCTGGCGCGCTGGTTCACCGAGCCTTACCGCAAGTCACACGCGCAGGTTATGGACAGAATCGGCGGCTCCATTCGCGCCACGCCGGTCGCGGGTTTCATCGGCTGCTGCCACGCAATCCCGAAGATTAACCTGACGGAGCGTCTGAAGGAGATCGACTGCCCGACGTTGGTAATCGTCGGCGAGCAGGACCCGGGCACGCCGGTCGAGATGGCGCGCGAAATACACGAAGCAAAACCGGGTTCAGAACTGGTGATCATCCCGTCGGCGGCGCACCTGTCGAACGTCGAGCAGCCGCAGGCGTTCAACGCCGCGCTGCTCAGTTTTCTGGAGCGCTCCGCCAGGTAAAGCTCCGGGGTCAGCTAAAGCTAGCTCTTGCGCGCGCCAGGTTTTGGCTTGGCGGGGGCCTTTTTCGGGTGATGCGGGCGGGTCTTGCCGTACGAGCCCGTGAAGATCTTGCCGCGGAGTGTTCTTTTGTCGCCTTTTCCCATGATAGTTCCGTTCCTGGTTGATTACGTGATGTGAGTAAAATACGTGCAGCCTGCTTGACGCGCCATTTTATCGAGCTTTGCATAATTATGTAACATCGCTCGATCCCTCACCCCCAACCCCTCTCCCGGAGGGCGAGGGGAGCGTCGAGCGAAACCGGACTATCATCCGGTTTCGTAATTTTCGATGGGTCGTTTCAGCGTGACAGTGAATATAATATGCGGTATGGCGCGGCGATGCGCCGCATTTCCCGCCAACACAAGAAAGGAACGCAGTGCGAATTCATCGTCTTGCACTCACGGCGTGCGTTGCGCTCGCCGCCACGGGAGTGCTGTCCGGCAACGCCAGCGCGCAGGATTATCCCAACAAGCCGTTGCGGCTGATCGTGCCGTTCCCGCCCGGCGGCGGCAACGACATCCTCGCACGTTCGGTCGGCCAGAGGCTCGCTGAGGCGATCGGCCAGCAGATCATCGTCGACAACCGCGGCGGTGCCGGCGGCCTGATCGGCGCCGAGATCGCTGCCAAGGCGGTGCCTGACGGGTACACGCTGTTCCTCGCCAGCATCGGCAACCTTGCGTTCACGCCGGCGCTGCGCGCCAGGCTGCCGTACGATCCGGTCAGGGATTTCGCACCGGTGACACTGCTCGCAACCTCGGCTTTCATCCTCGTCGTCAATCCATCGCTGCCGGCGAAATCGGTGCAAGAACTGATCGCGCTCGCCAAAGCCAGGCCCGGCCAGCTCAACTATGCCTCGGCCGGCCAGGGCTCGTCGCTGCACATGACGGCGGAAATTTTCAAGCTCGCCACCGGCACCGACCTTGTGCACGTCGCCTACAAGGGCAGCGCGCCGGCGCTGACCGATCTCATCGGCGGCCAGGTGCAGATCATGTTCGGCACCATGCCGGCCACGCTGCCTCAGGTAAAGGCCGGCAAGCTGCGCGCGCTCGGCGTGTCAGGAGCGAAGCGCAGCGCCGCTGCGAGCGATGTGCCGACCATCGCCGAGGCCGGCGTGCCGGGTTTCGAGGTGCTGAACTGGTACGGGATCGTCGCGCCGGGCAAAACGCCCGGCGCGATCGTTCAAAAGCTCAACCGCGATCTGCTGGCAACGCTCAAGTCGCCCGCGATGATCGAGTCACTGCACACCCAGGGCCTCGAAGCAGCCGGCGGCACGCCCGAGAAGTTCGGCGTTTTCATCAAATCGGAAATCGCCAAATATGCGAAGGTGGTCAAGGCGGCCGGAATCCACGTGGAGTGAATTACAAAACTCTACTGCGGCAAACTGAAGTAGTGCACGGAAAAAAGGCTGCGCTCGTCGGTCCAGCACTCGAGCGGTTCAAAGCCGGCCGCGCGACCGAGATCCTGGAATTCGGCGATTCCATACTTGCATGAATTCTCGGTGTGTATGGTTTCACCGGCGCAGAATTCGAATTCATGCCCGCGGATCGTCACGCGCTGCGGCCTGAGGCTCACGAGATGCATTTCGATGCGCCCGTGCTCGCCGTTGTAATACGCGCGGTGAGAAAACGCGGCGAGATCGAAATCGGCGCCGAGTGCATGATTGATATGGCGCAGCACGTTGAGATTGAACTCGGCCGTCACGCCCTGCGCATCGTTATAGGCGGCGTTGAGCAGCGCGTCATCCTTCCTGAGATCGACACCGATCAACGCGGCGCCGCCCGCGCCGAGTAACGGTGCCCAGCGCGCCAGAAACGCAGCCGCTTCCGGCCGGGTGAAATTGCCGATGGTCGAGCCCGGGAAATAGAGCGCGCGGCGCCGCGCCTGCCCGAGGCCGGTCAGCGGCACCGCGATCGGCTGCGCAAAATCAGCGCGCAGCGCGAGTATCGGCATCCCGGGAAGCAATCGCGCAAGCGCATTGCAAGAGGATTCAAGCTGCTCGCGCGCGATGTCGACCGGAACGAAAATTTGGGGCCGCAACGCCTCCAGCAGCAGGCGCGTTTTCTCGCTGTTACCGCAGCCGATCTCGATCAGCGCGCAGGCCGGGCCCAGCCGGTCGGCCATGGCGCGGGCATTTAAGCGCATGATCGCAAGCTCGGTGCGCGTCGGGTAATATTCGGGAAGACCGCAGATCGCATCGAACAGCTCGCAACCGCGCGCATCGTAAAAGTATTTCGGCGGGATTCGCTTCTGCGGCTGCGACAGCCCGGCAAAGATGTCCGCGAGCATGCTCTGCTGCGCTGGCAGCAGATCGTGGAATGTGATCACCCTTCACTAATCACTAATCACAAATCACGAATCACTAAATGGTGTCAGCCCGAGGGCATGGACCCGGTATGACTCTCCATCCATTTCTTGATACGGTTGGCGTCTCCGAGGCGGGTCTTCGTGCCCCACGAGTCGAGCAACACTATGACCACCGTCCGAGTCGCAATCCTGGTTAGCATCACCAGGCAGCGTCCGGCTTCGCTGATGTAGCCGGTTTTTGACAAGCCGATTTCCCAGGTCGGATTCTTGACCAGGCCATTGGAATTGCGAAATTGCATATTGCGCCCGGCCACGGTCTCGACCTCGTGCGCCGGCGTGGTGGTGAACTCCCGGATCAATGGGTATTGATATGCGCCTTTCACCATTTTCACCAGATCGCCAGCAGTCGATACGTTCTCACTCGACAGCCCGGTCGCATCGACGAAACGGGTATTCCACATGCCCAATTCGATGGCTTTGCGGTTCATTGCCGCAACGAATGCCTCGCTGCCACCGGGGTACGTGCGGCCGAGCGATGCCGCGGCGCGGTTCTCCGACGACATCAGCGCCAGCCGCAGCATGTCACGGCGGGGAAGTCCGGTACCGATCCCGAGCCGCGAACGTGTGCCCTTCACGAAATCGAGGTCGGCGGAATCGATGTAAATCGGTTCCCCGAGCGGCGGGTTGGCGTCGAGCACCACCATCGCCGTCATCAGCTTGGTGATCGAGGCTATCGGTGCGATGCTCTGCGTGTTCTTGGCGTAAATCGTGCGGCCGTCGTCGAGGTCGACGACCAGCGCGGCGGCTGACTTGAGGTCGGGAATACCTGCACCGGCAAGCATGGCGTTGTCGCGGCGCGGCGGCTGGTGCTTGCGGGCCGGTTTCTTGACGCTCGACTTGGAGGCGGATTTAACCTGGACCCGCTTTTTGCCATCCGCGGCGTGCGCCGGTGCCAGGACGACCAGCGCGATCACGCTTGACGCACACACCACCATCCGCCATGCGTTACGTTTCAATTCCATGCCCCTCCCCGCTTTGATGTCATCGTCACCCGCGATCTAGGCGCCCACGGCAATAAGATAACAAGAATCAGCAGTTAGGGGAAGGATTTAATAAATTATCGAGGCTTGGTCCGCGCTGTGGGAGCCGGGGCGGCCAGCCTGTGCAACTTCGGCCAAGCGCTTTTCGAACTGAATTTCGCG
>JACPTJ010000494.1 GCA_016192835.1 Betaproteobacteria bacterium | reverse complement strand
CGGCTGGGGCGTGCGCATCGGCTGGATGGGGAAAGTTTCAGACACGGTTACGCTGGGTGCCGCGTATTCCCCAAAGATGCGCATGGGCAAGTTCGACAAGTACCGGGGACTTTTTGCCGAGCAGGGTGGTTTTGACATTCCCGAGAATTACAACGTCGGCATCTCGGTTAAAGCCACGCCCCGTGTCACAGTGGCATTCGACGTTCAGCAAATCAACTATAGCGACGTGAGGTCCATTGCGAACGGGGTTACCAACAGCCTGAACTTCGTCGGCCGGGATCCGCTGGGCACCGCCAATGGTTCCGGATTTAACTGGCGGGACCAGACCGTGTTCAAGCTGGGCCTGGAACACGAGTACAGCAAGAATCTCACGCTGCGCGCCGGGTACAATTACGGAAAGTCGCCGGTTCGCGACGACATCGACAGCGTAACCTTCAACATCATTGCTCCAGGCGTGGTGGAGCAGCACCTCACGCTGGGAGCAACCTGGATCCTGCGAAACAAGTCCGAGCTTACCGTTACCTACACGCATGCGTTCAGCAATTCGGTTACCGGACCTTCCGCATCGGCACTGCTGGGCGTCGGCGGCACTGAAACCCTCAAGATGTACCAAAACTCTCTCGGCATCGCCTACGGCTGGAAGATGTAAGCCGCAGCATTTGCAAACAGCAAAAAGGGCTGGCGGCGGGGACAGACCACTAAGCCGATCAAGCCGATGGCTTAGTGGTCTGTCCCCTTTCCCCGCTCAGGAAATAACCTGGTAATAAAGGTTTTGCGGATGCCGCGCCTGGGCGAAGAAGAACCAGCGTTCCGCCAGCAGCCCCAGATATTGCACGCTAAAGGCGAGCACCAGCAGCGCTGACGCGCCCTGCGCGATGCCGGCGATCACGAGCAGCACCGGCAACGGGAACGCGAGCAGCAGGAAAACCCATTTCACCGCGCGCACGGAGCGCAGGCTTGCGCCGTGGAAAAATTCGCGCGTATTGAACGATCCGCCCATCAGGCCCTGCGATTTCTGGGCGATGCGCGGGTGCTTGATGCCGATCGCGGTCTGCAGACTGGAAGTGGGACGAATGCGGGCGTTCCTCGTCAATGAGGCAGCGCGCGTTGCCAGTGCCAACGCGGTCGCCGCGGCTGCGGCAACACCCAGCAGCTCAACCAGCGGTGGCGCAGTGTATGCCGAGAATGCCGCGGCGAGCGTCAATCCGGATGCGGTGCCGAGCAGGAAGAAATTGATCGGCGTCAGCGCCGTATGCCATTCCTGCAGGAATTTGAGGCAGGCATAAATCATCCCGGTGCATACAAACAGCCCGAGGCACAGCACGGCCGCGACGGCGCCGATCCATCCGCTGGCGGTGAGTCCAAGGTAATGCGCGGCGCCGTAGGCGAGCACCGCCGCCATGAACGCCGGCAGCGCGATGACTTCGCGCGCGAGCCATGACGTGCGCCACATCGCGGCCGACCGCCACGCGCGCTCCGGACGGCCAAGATGGAAAAAAGATGCGACGAGGCCGGCGACGAGCAGCGCGAGCGACAGCACGCTGCCGCCAATAAAAAATACCGGCGCGGCCGGCGCCAGCACGTCGAAACGCGCGCCGAGCTCGACTGCATACAGCGCGAGCAGCAAACCCTGCCCGGCGCCGATCAAGGTGGTCAGCAGAATGACGGAGAAAGCGGGATGCATACTCGTGATTAGTGATTAGTGATTAGTGATTGGTGATTAGTGATTAGCAAAAGCAGATTTTCCCAGTTACCATTTACCCAATCACCAGTCACCAATTACCAATCACCAATCACCAATTACCAATTACGAATCACCAATCACGAATCACGAGTTACGGGTTACCACGACGTCACGTCGTCGAGCGACGGTTGGGAAGTCGCCGGTTTCGGCAGCAGACCGTCCACCTTGAGCGGATTGTCGACGCGCTCGAGCTCGTCTTTGTGGATCTTGATCTGCGTCTTGCGCCGCGGCAGATAATGGTTCGCGGGGTGCGCCCCCCATTCCGGCATCAGTTGGTAGCCGCCGCTGTCGCGGATCGCCTGGGACACCTCGGACTGCGGGTCATGGATGTCGCCGAACAGCCGCGCACTGGTCGGGCACGCCATTACGCATGCCGGCTTGCGCTCCGCCACCGGCAGCTTGTCGTCGTAAATGCGGTCGACACAAAGCGTGCACTTCTTCATTACCTTCTGGTGCGCGTCGAGCTCGCGCACGCCGTAAGGGCACGCCCAGGCGCAATACTTGCAACCGATGCACTTGTCGTAATCGACCAGCACGATGCCATCCTCGGGGCGCTTGTAGCTCGCGCCGGTCGGGCACACCGGCACGCACGGCGGGTCTTCGCAGTGCAGGCACGATTTGGGGAAATGCACGGTTTCCGTATTGGGAAACTCGCCGACCTCGAATGTCTGTACGCGGTTGAAGAATGTTCCCGTGGGGTCCTTGTCGTACGGGCGGTCATCCGACAGGTAACCGGCGAGGCCCGACGTGTTCCACTCCTTGCAGCTCGTCACGCACGCATGGCAGCCGACGCAGACGTTGAGGTCGATGACGAGCGCGAGCTGGGTCACTGGTACACCCGTGATTGGTGACTCGTGATTGGTGAAGGGCAAAAAAATCCGGCAGAACGGTTCATAGCCGATATCATCGTCACGATTTCCCGCTCGTTGACCGTCCGGCGACAAACGCCAGCCACGCGCGCCGCAGAGCATTGGTGCCGGGGACAGGCGCGGCCGCCTCGAACTGCGGCGAGGTTTCCTGCGGCTCGCCGGCGGCGGCGCGGCAGATGCGCACCCGCACGTCGTACCAGCCCGCCTGACCGGTGACCGGATCGGAGTTGGAAACGCGGTTGCCGCGCGCGTCGACAGGCAGCTCATCCGCGATCAGATGGTTGAGCAGGAAACCTTGCTGCGATTCGTTGGCATCGGGCGCGAGCTGCCACGCGCCTTTCGCCTTGCCGATCGCATTCCACGTCCATACCGTGCCGGGCTCGACCGCCTCGGAGTACCGGCACATGCAGCGCACGCGCCCGTGCGGCGATTCGACCCAGATCCAGTCGCCGTCGGCAATTCCCTGATTGCGCGCCGTGGCGGGATTGACGTAAAGATAGTTGTGCGCATGGATCTGGCGCAGCCACGCGTTCTGCGAGTCCCACGAGTGATACATCGCCATCGGCCGCTGCGTGACCGCGTTGAGCGGATAGGCGTGGGCGTCGGTCAGCTGCGTCTCGAGCGGCGCGTAATAAAACGGCAGCGGATCGAAATAGGTGGCGACGCGTTCGCGCAGATGCGCGGGCGGCTGGCGTGCCGGCGATTTGCCCTGCGCCGCGAGGCGGAACTTCTGCAGCACTTCCGAGTAGACATGGATCATGACCGGGTCGCCGAAACGGCGGATGCGCACGCGCTGCGCCCACTCCATGTAGCCGCGGTTCCAGTTGCGCATGTACTGATAAGACGGCGGCAGCCGGTGCTGGAACACGCAGTTGTTTTTCGCGTACATCTCCCACTGCCGCGGGTTGGGCTCGCCGACCATGAACTTCTCGCCGCCCTTGCCGCGCCAGCCCGCGAGAAAGCCGATTCCCGAACCCGGCTCGGTCTCGTAGTTGATGACGAAATCGGGATAATCGCGGAACTTGCGCGAACCGTCGGCATGGCTGAACGCGGGGAGTTTCAGGCGGCTGCCGATCTCGATCAGCACTTCCTGGAACGGCTTGCACTCGCCCTTGGGCGGCATCACCGGCACGCGCACCGAATCGACCGGTCCCTCGAACTCGGAGATCGGGCGGTCGAGCATCGACATCACGTCGTGGCGCTCGAGGTACGTGGTGTCCGGCAGCACGAGATCCGCGAACGCCGTCATCTCCGACTGGAACGCATCGCACACGACGATGAAGGGAATTTTGTATTCACCGTTCGCATCGCGGTCGTTCAGCATTTTGCGCACTTCGACCGTGTTCATGGTCGAGTTCCACGCCATGTTGGCCATGAAGATCATGAGCGTGTCGATGCGGTACGGGTCGCCGCGCCAGGCATTGGTGATGACGTTGTGCATCATGCCGTGCACCGCGAGCGGATATTCCCACGAGAACGCCTTGTCGATGCGCACCGCGGAGCCGTCCTCGTTCACGAAGAGATCGTCGGGCGCCCCGGGCCAGCCCAGTGCGAGCCCGCCCAGCGGGGTGTCCGGCTTCACGCCATGCGGGCCGTTCGGTGTTTTCGCCGCGGGCGGAATCGCGCGCGGGAAGGGCGCCTTGTGGCGGAAACCGCCCGGCCGGTCGATTGTGCCGAGCAGCGTCATCAGGATCGCGAGCGCGCGGACGGTGTGAAAGCCGTTGGAATGCGCGGCGAGCCCGCGCATCGCGTGAAACGCGACCGGGGTGCCGGTCACCGACTCGTGCTCCTTGCCCCAGCAGTCGGTCCACGGAATAGGCAATTCGATCTTCTGGTCGCGCGCGGTGATGCCCATTTCCTGCGCGAGGCGGCGGATGGTTGCCGCCGGCACGCCGGTGATCTTCTCCGCCCACTCGGCGGTGTAGCTTTTCACCCGTTCCTGCAGCAACTGGAACGCCGGCTTGACCGGCGTGCCGCCGGGCAGGCAGAACTCGCCGAGCAGATAAGGGTCGGCGCCTGCGGTGTGCGTGCGCAGCGGACGGTTGGAGAGCCGGTCCCACCACATCTGGGGCTGTTCCCAGTCCGGTGCGGCGGCAGCGTCAGGGTCGCGCACGAACAAGCCGTGCCCATCGCTCGCCTCGTCGAGATTCACCAGTTGGCCGGCGTTGGTGTAACGGACGAGGAAATCACGGTCGTAGAGTCCGAGCGCGATGATCTCGTGAATCAGCGCGAGCAGCAGCGCGCCGTCGGTGCCGGGCCTGATCGGCACCCACTCGTCGGCAATCGCCGAATAGCCGGTGCGCACCGGATTGATCGAAACGAATTTGCCGCCGCCGCGCTTGAATTTCGAGATTGCGATCTTGAGCGGGTTGGAATGATGGTCCTCGGCGGTACCCATCATCACGAACAGCCTGGCGCGCTCGAGGTCGGGGCCGCCGAATTCCCAGAACGAGCCGCCGATGGTGTAGATCATTCCGGCCGCCATATTGACCGAGCAGAAACCGCCGTGCGCGGCGTAATTCGGCGTGCCGAACTGGCGCGCAAAGAGCCCGGTCAGCGCCTGCATCTGGTCGCGGCCGGTGAACAGCGCAAATTGTCTGGGGTCGGTCGCGCGGATTTTGGCGAGGCGCTGCGCCAGAATCGCAAACGTCTCCTCCCACGAAATCGGCTCGAACTCGCCGGCACCGCGGTCAGCGCCTTGCTTGCGCCTGAGCGGCATGGTCAGGCGCGCCGGCGAGTACTGCTTCATGATGCCGGACGCGCCTTTGGCGCAGATCACGCCCTTATTCAGTGGATGCCCGGGATTGCCCTCGATGTAGCGCACTTCGCCATTGCGCAGCGTGACGCGTATGCCGCAACGGCACGCGCACATGTAGCAGGTCGTATTTTTTGTTTCCGTGCGCTCGCCAGCGTCGGGCGGCAGCGCCTGGATGCGGATTGCGGTCATGACGCCACATCCTAACAATATTGCGTCCCGCCGCGGTTTGGATTTTCTTATGCCGCCATAACTGGGGACAGACCACTAAGCCGATCAAGCCGATGGCTTAGTGGTCTGTCCCCTTTCCCACTAAGCCGATCAAGCCGATGGCTTAGTGGTCTGTCCCCTTGATGAGCCCGCCGGCCGGCGAGCTCGGGCTCGCGCTGTAGGGTTTTTTCGGCATGCGCCCGGCGAGGAACGCATCGCGGCCGGCTTCGACCGCCTTCTTCATCGCCGCGGCCATCAGCACCGGATTTTCCGCCGCGGCGATAGCGGTGTTCATCAACACGCCGTCGCAGCCGAGCTCCATCGCGATCGCAGCGTCCGAGGCGGTGCCAACGCCGGCGTCTACCAGCACCGGCACTTTGGCGTTGTCGATGATGATCCGCAGGTTCCACGGGTTGAGGATTCCCATGCCGGAGCCGATCAGGGAGGCGAGCGGCATCACCGCGGCGCAGCCGATTTCCTCGAGCTGCCTGGCCGCGATCGGATCGTCGCAGCAGTAGACCATGACCTTGAAATTGTCCTTGACCAGCGTTTCCGCCGCCTTCAGCGTCTCCGCCATGTTCGGGAACAGCGTTTTCTGGTCGCCGAGCACTTCGAGCTTGACCAGGTCGTGCCCATCGAGCAATTCACGCGCCAGCCTGAGCGTGCGTACCGCG
>JACPTJ010000493.1 GCA_016192835.1 Betaproteobacteria bacterium | reverse complement strand
GCTCGCGCACGTGATTGCGACGGCGCGCGAATTGAAGCCGGCGCGCATTTGCGTCGTCTACGGATACGGCGGCGAGCAGGTGCCGGACGCGGTGCGCAGCGAAGGTCTGGTTTTTGTCGAACAGCAACCGCAGCTCGGCACCGGCCACGCGCTCAAACAGGCGCTGTCGCATCTCGATCAGCGCGCAAGCACGCTGGTGTTGTACGGCGATGTGCCACTGATCACGGCCGCGACCTTGGCCGCGTTGACCGCCGGGCAAGCCGCGCGCCTGAAGATACTGACCGCCGAGCTCGCTGACCCGCGCGGCTACGGGCGCATCGTGCGCAATGGCCAAAGGCGCGATCACCGCAATCGTCGAGGAAAAGGACGCCACGCCGAAGCAGCGCCGCATCCGCGAAATCAATACGGGCATCATGCTGCTGCCCGGCAAGCGGCTTGCGGGCTGGCTTGCGAAGCTTTCGAACCGCAACGCGCAACGCGAGTATTACCTGACCGATGTGGTGGCGCTCGCGCTCAAAGACCGCGTCAAAGTCGCATCCTGCGCGCCGCACCACGACTGGGAAATAATCGGAGTCAACAGCAAGCACCAACTCGCTGAACTCGAACGCACCTGCCAATCGAACACCGCGACGCGCCTGCTGGAAGCGGGTGTGACGCTCGCCGATCCCAAGCGCATCGACGTGCGCGGTGAGCTGCGCTGCGGACGCGATGTGCGCATCGATGTCAATTGCGTATTCGAGGGCGTGGTTGAAGTCGGCGAAGGCGCCGAGATCGGCGCCAATTGCGTGCTCAGGAACACCGTGATTGGAGCTGCCACGCGCATCGAGCCCTTCTCGATGATAGACGACGCGGTCATCGGCACCCGTTGCCGCGTCGGGCCTTACGCGCGCATCCGTCCCGGCACCCGGCTCGCGCAGGAGGTCCACATCGGCAACTTTGTCGAGGTCAAGGCCTCGAGCGTCGGCGCCGGCTCCAAGGCCAATCATCTCGCCTATGTCGGTGATTCGAGCGTCGGGCGCAATGTCAATATCGGCGCCGGCACCATTACCTGCAATTACGACGGCGCCAACAAGCACCGCACCGTGATCGAAGACGACGTGCAGATCGGCTCCGACGTGCAGCTGGTGGCGCCCGTTACCGTGGGCGCCGGCGCCACGATAGGCGCCGGCACCACCGTGTGGAAGGACACCCCGCAGGGGGGCCTCGTCATCAACCCGAAAACCCAGCAGCATCGGCCGGGCTGGAAACGGCCGATAAAGAAAGTGATGAATGATGAGTGATGAGTTAAGAGCGCCGCGGCACCTGAATCTCGTGGCGTCGCCTCACGCCTCACGCGTCACGCCTCACGGAAGCTCACTATGTGCGGGATAGTTGGCGCGGTTGCCCGGCGTAATGTCGTTCCGATTCTGATCGAAGGGCTGAAGCGGCTCGAGTACCGCGGCTATGACTCGTGCGGCATAGCGGTGTTCAACGCCGGCTTGAAGCGGGCACGCTCGGTGCATCGCGTACAGGACCTTGACGCGCAGATTCGTGAAACCGGCTTTGCCGGCACCACCGGTATCTCGCATACGCGTTGGGCGACGCACGGCGCACCGGTCACAGCCAACGCGCACCCGCATTTCTCGCGCGATCGCATCGCGATCGTGCACAACGGCATCATCGAGAACTACGAGGATATCCGCAAGGAGCTGCAGGCGGCCGGCTTCGTGTTCGAGAGCCAGACCGACACCGAAGTCATCGCGCATCTCGTCAATCATCTATACGGGGGGAACCTGCTCAACGCGGTTCAGCAGGCGGTGAAAAAGCTGCGCGGCGCGTACGCGATCGCCGTGTTCTGCCGCGACGAGCCGCAGCGCGTAGTCGCTGCGCGCTTCGGCAGCCCGCTCGTGGTTGGGCTCGGCAGCGGCGAAAACTTCGTCGCCTCCGATGCGATGGCGCTTGCCGGGACCACGGATCGCATCATTTATCTCGAAGAAGGGGATGTCGTCGACGTCCAGCAGGCAGGCGTTCGGGTTTACGGCCGCGACGACGAGCCGATCGAGCGCGAGGCCCGCATCGTCAAGGCGTATGCCGGTGCCGCCGAACTCGGGCCGTACCGTCACTTCATGCAGAAGGAGATCTTCGAGCAGCCGCGCGCGATTGCCGATACCCTCGAAGGGGTCGAAGCGATAACGCCCATGCTGTTTGGGGAGGGCGCAGAGAAAGTCTTCGCCCGCGTCGATTCGTTGCTGATTCTGGCCTGCGGCACGAGCTACTACTCCGGCCTCACGGCGAAATACTGGCTCGAGGCAATCGCGAAGTTGCCCACTCAGGTCGAGATCGCGAGCGAATACCGCTACCGCGAGACCGTGCCGGACCCGGATTCACTGGTGGTTGTGGTCTCGCAATCCGGCGAAACTGCGGACACGCTCGCGGCATTGAAACACGCCCAGGCGCTCGGCATGAACGAGACGCTCGCGATCTGCAACGTCGCGACCAGCGCGATGGTGCGGCTGACCAAGCTCAATTACCTGACGCGCGCCGGCGTCGAGATCGGTGTCGCGTCCACCAAGGCGTTCACTACACAACTCACCGCGCTTTTCCTGCTCACGCTCTCGCTGGCGAAGCTGCGCGGGCATCTACCGGCCGACGCGGAGGCCGTGGCGCTGCGCAGTCTGCGGCACCTGCCGGCCGCATTGCAAAGCGTGCTCGCGCTCGAGCCGCAGATCATCGCGTGGTCCGAAGAGTTCGCACGCAAGGAGCACGCGCTGTTCCTGGGCCGCGGCCGGCATTTTCCGATCGCGCTCGAAGGCGCGCTGAAGCTCAAGGAAATTTCCTACATTCACGCCGAAGGATATCCGGCGGCGGAGCTCAAGCACGGCCCGCTCGCGCTCGTCACCGATCAGATGCCGGTGGTGACGATCGCGCCGAACGACGCGCTGCTGGAAAAACTCAAATCGAACATGCAGGAAGTGCGCGCCCGCGGCGGCCAGCTGTATGTGTTCGCTGACGCCGATACGCACATCGCACCGGGCGATGGCATTCACGTCATCCGGCTGCCCGAGCATTACGGCGCACTATCGCCGATCCTGCACGTCGTGCCGCTGCAGCTGCT
>JACPTJ010000207.1 GCA_016192835.1 Betaproteobacteria bacterium | reverse complement strand
TCAACCGCCTTGATCTCGCCGCAAACCTTGACGCACTGCCGGTGCGCTTTGCACTTGTCGAGATCGATCTGGTACGTGAAATCGATCGCCTGTTCCGGACAGGCGTGAATGCAGGCGTTACAGCGTGTGCAGACCTCGAGGTCGATCGGATTGTGCTGCCGCCACGCCACCTCGAACGCGCCGAGATACCCGGAAATCGTCGTCTCGGCCCCGGAGAAGACGGGGTAACGCCGGTCGATCGGCAGCTCCCCACCTTCGGATCGCGTGATGAGCACGCTCACCGAAAACTGCTCGTGCAGGCGCTCCGCCCAGCCGATCGCCGCCGCGGAAGGCCCGATGATCAGGAGTTCGCCGTCCGACTTGTAGCTCACGACGGGCACCGGCTCGGGCTCAGGCAGGTCGGCGAGCGCCAGCAGCGCTGCGATCTTGGGCGTTGCCTGCTGCGACTGCCTGGACCAGCCGGCGGTCTCGCGGATATTGACGAAGCGGATGTCGCCCGCGGCCTTGAATTCCTCATGCAATTCCCGGAACAGCGGCGCCTCCTGGGTGCATGCGACGAGCAAATCTTCGCCGCTTTTGGCCACCGCCTCGAATACAGCGACATGCCCCCGGCATAGCTCGCTGTTGATGGCCGGCGCCGCTTCGAGCCCGAGCGCTGACCCTACCGTCTTGCCGTCAAGCGGCATGGTTTTATTGCAATTGCACAGCAGCAGCTTGCGACGTTGCTGGGTCACTGATGGGAAGACCGGGGAGGTTGGGACGCGATTAGCCAACCGCGATACTAACTAAAACGTCCCGTCTGCGCTATGACTTCCGGTCGGTCGTGGCTTGCGGTCCGGGGCGTTGCTCCGCTTCCTGCAATTGATCGACAGGCGGCTGCTCAGCCGCAATTGCGGGAGCTTGATCATCCAGAGACAGCGCAACGTTTTCGGCGGATACCTCAGCTCGTTTCGCATCAGTCTCCTCTTTCGTTTCCTTCGCCGTAGTCGTCGATGTAGACGTCGAGCCCGTCCATCACGTTGAAGCGCGGGTCGCTGAACAGCTTTTTGAGCGCCGCGCGGCGCATGTCCTCGTCCACCTTGGGATGGAAGAAGGCGCGGTAATCGGAGTCAAACGTGAGCTTGTCCAGCGGCGGCAGTTCCGGCGCCGGCGCCTTGGGATCGACTGCTTCCGGCTTGGGCTGCGGCTTTTCCGCGGGCTGCTCGCGCGCTTCCTTTTTCAACCGCGTCCAACGCGCGAGAAAGGCTTCGTTGCTGTCGTTTGCCGCCACGCGGGTCGAGACGGACGTCGGTTTTCCTTTGCTGGTTTCAGCCACGGAATCCCACTCCCTTGTCCTTGTTGCTGGCGTAACGCTTCTGTTTTTTCGGTTCCGGTCGGTAATGCTGCTCGACAAACTCGCCCATCCACGGCCGCAGTTCAGGCGGCAGCGCCACACCATCAACGCTTTCGCCGCTGTCGGCCCAGCGCGTGCCTTCGTTATAGCTGACCGTGACAAACTCGGGCCGCGCTGTTTCGTCGCGCAGCCGCCACAGCACGAATACCTTGGGTTCGGGAGAGGTCAGATTGAGGTAATACCCCTCGCCCTCCTCCCGCGTCAATCTCAACTCGAGGCCTGGAAACAGGATCTGTAGCTGCCGCTCATCGTGCACGATGATGCGGTCGCTCGAGCCCGCCGGGAAAATATCGCGCACCACGCCCTTCGCTTCCCAGCGGAATGGCAGCCAGGGATTGTCGAGTTTGATGCGCTCCATGACCACCGCGATCGGATAAGTCGCGGCAGTTATACCGGTAGTTTCAGTCATCGTGACCTGATTCTGCGCCTGCAAGGCCGATAATTCAACTCACCATGCTGGCCAAATGGTTGATTTATCAGTAGTGTTTTCCTTGCCGCGAACGGGGTTATTTTGCCATAATCGCTCTCCCGACCGCCTGCGGCGGAGCGACGGGCTCATTGTGTGGAGACGCAGCTTGAACCATCCGGTATTTGCAGCGAAGGCAACGACCCCGGCGCATGTTACTGACCGGCTGGAGCGGCCGCTGCGCGACCTGCGCATTTCGGTCACCGACCGCTGCAACTTTCGCTCGCCACGGTATCGAAAAAATCCGCCTCACCGGCGGCGAGCCGCTGGTGCGCCGCAACCTCGAGCGCCTGATCGAAATGCTCGCGGCAATCCCCGGAATCGACCTGACGCTTACCACCAACGGCTCGCTGCTCGCGAAAAAAGCGCAGGCACTCAAAGCCGCGGGGCTCAAACGCATCACCGTCAGCCTCGATTCGCTTGACGATGCGGTGTTCATGAAGATGAACGACGTCGATTTTCCGGTCGCCAGAGTGCTCGACGGCATAGCGGCTGCCGCTGCCGCGGGCCTCACCCCGATCAAGATCAACATGGTGGTCAAGCGCGGCGTCAACGACGCGAGCATCCTGCCGATGGCACGGCATTTCCGCGGCAGCGGCCATATTCTGCGCTTCATCGAGTACATGGACGTCGGCCACACCAACGGCTGGCGCATGGACGACGTGGTCACCGCCAGGCAGATCATCGCGATGATAGACGCCGAAGCACCGCTCGAACCGGTCGATCCGAATTACCGCGGTGAAGTCGCCGAGCGCTGGCGCTACCGTGACGGCAGCGGCGAAGTCGGCGTGATTGCCTCGGTCACGCAGGCGTTCTGCCGCGACTGCACTCGCGCGCGGCTCTCGACCGAAGGCCGGCTTTATACCTGTTTGTTCGCGACCGCCGGCCACGAATTCAAGCCACTGCTGCGCGGCGGCGCATCCGACGCGGAGATCGGCCTTGCGATCGACGAGATCTGGCGCGGGCGTGGCGATCGTTATTCCGAAATCCGCACCGAGGCCACCGTTCCCCTGCAAAAAATCGAGATGTCGTACATAGGTGGGTAACTGAAAACCGGTGATTGGTGATTGGTGATTAGTAAAAGCAGGTTTGCGCGGTTACCAATCACCAATTACCAATTACTAATCACCGATCTCAAGTCACCAATTACCAATCACGAGCAACTATTCACCAATCACCAATTACGAATCACGAGTTACTATCCACCAATCACTCCGATATGGATACTCCCTACCGCCCCCAAATCACCCACGCCAGCCGCCCGCTGACTTTCACTGTCGACGCGCGCAACGAGCGCGGCGAAGTGCTCGCGACTGAAATCGCGGGCGAGCATCCGCTCACGCTCTACGTCGACAAACGCGAGGTCGTGACCTTGATGACGCTGGGCAGCGCGCCGGAGGCGCTCGCGATCGGCTACCTGCGCAACCAGCGTCTCGTCGGCAGCATCGAGGAAATCGTCGCGGTGCAGGTCGATTGGGAGGTGAACTCCGTCGTCGTGACCACGCGCAATGGCCTTGCCGACCTTGACGGCCGCATGGAAAAACGCACCGTGACGACCGGTTGTGGCCAGGGCACTGTCTTCGGCGAACTGATGGACGAAATCGATTCGATCAGACTCCCGGACGATGTCTTTATCACCGAAGCGGCTTTTTACAGCCTGATGGAGAGCGTGCGGCGCCACGATACGGTTTACAAGCAGGCTGGCGCAGTGCATGGCTGCGCGCTCGCGTCCCACTCCAATGCGGGCGCCGGGATTCTGATGTTCGTCGAGGACGTCGGCCGCCACAACGCCGTCGATGCCATTGCGGGCCAGATGTGGCTCGACCGCATCGACGGCGCCGACAAGGTGTTCTACACCACCGGGCGGCTGACTTCCGAAATGGTCATCAAGTGCGCGCAGATGGGGATCCCGATTCTGGTGTCGCGCTCCGGGCTGACGCAGATGGGTTACGAGGTCGCGCAGAAAGTCGGCATCACCATGCTCGGCCGCGCAACCGGCAAACATTATCTGCTGTTCACCGGCGCGCATCGCTTCAAGCGCGAACATACGATTGAAACCAGATAAACATGGATGAACACGGATAATTTTCCGCGTCGCCTTATCTGCGTTTATCCGTGTCCATCTGTGGTTACATCTTATTCATGGCGAAAATTACCGGAGTAATCCTCGCTGGCGGGCAAGGCCGGCGCATGGGCGGTGTCGACAAGGGGCTGCGGGAGTTGCGCGGCAAACCCATGATCGAGTGGGTGCTGGAGCGCTTTGCGCCGCAGGTCGACGCCGTACTCATCAACGCCAACCAGAACCTCGAGCGCTATGCGCGCTTCGGCCACCCCGTGGTCACCGACGAAATCGGCGGCTACGCCGGACCACTGGCCGGACTGCACTGCGCATTACGCGCGGCACGCCATCCGCGGGTGGCGACCGTGCCGTGCGACTCCCCGTTCCTGCCGGAGGATTTGGTGGCGCGACTCGATACGGCGTTGCAGGCAGGACACGCGCAACTCGCGGTCGCCCGAACCGGTAACCAGCCGCATCCGGTGTTCTGCCTGTGCTGGCGCGACGTGCTGCCGCATCTGACGCAGTTTCTCGCGGATGGCGGACGCAAGATCGACGCCTGGTACGCCACATTGCGCGTGGTCGAGGTCGCGTTCGACGACGAGGCAGACGCCTTCAGCAACATCAACACGCCGGAAGAACTGTCCGCCTTCGAAAACGCGCGCTAGCAGCTTGATGCAAAACCCCGTTCGCACTGAGCGTAGTGCCGCAGGCACGAAGTCGAAGTGTGAATAAGGCGCTGAATAATCGATCGTTCATATTTCGACTTCGCTCCGCTACGCTCAATACGAACGGTTTGTGGAGTATTGCATCAAGCTGATAGGCGCGCCGGTCACGCCGATTCGAGCACCGCCAGCGCGGCATCAGGGGACTTCGTGAGCGCCTCCGGCTTGGCAATGAAATAGCCCTGGGCGTAATCAACCTTGATTACGCGCAGACGCTCGAGCGTCGTCTCATCCTCGACAAATTCGGCGACCGTCTTCAGGCCGAGGATGTGCGCGATGCGATTGATGGCTTCGACGATGGCATGGTCCATCGGATCGACCGCCATGTCGCGAATGAACACCCCGTCGATCTTGATGTAATCGACCGGCAGATACTTGAGATAAGCGAATGAGGACATGCCGATGCCGAAATCGTCAAGCGCGAAGCGGCAGCCCATCGCCTTCAGTTCATGCATCAGTTGCGCCGCCTTGGTGAGATTCGAGATCGCCGTGGTCTCGGTGACCTCGAAGCACAGCAGGCCGCGCGGCAGGTTAAAGCGCGTCAGCAGCTTCCTCACGAAATCGGCAAAGCTGTTGTCATTGATGCTGACGCCCGACAGATTGACGGCGTAGAACGCATTGGTATACGCCGTTATCTCGTGCGGTATCGCACCGCTCGCATGCTGTTGGTGCAGAAATTCGATCAGCGAACTGATCACCCAGCGCTCAATCGAGGACAGCAGGTTGTAGCGTTCGGCGGAGGCCATGAAAACGCTCGGCGGGATCAGGTTACCGGCCTGGTCGAGCATGCGCACCAGAATTTCGTAATGCGGCTCATCGCCGTTCCCCGCCCCGAGCGCGATGATTTTCTGGCGGTAGAGCCGGAAATTGCCGAGCTCGAAAGCATGGTTGATCTGCGACACCATCTGCAATTCGGCGCTCTGGTCGCCGATCGCGTGGTCCATGGAACGGTAGACTTGCACGCGGTCGCGCCCCTTGCTTTTCGCCTCGTAACAGGTCGCATCGGCCGTGGCCAGCGCGCTGCCGACGCTCATGTTCGCGGCGTCGATCGTGACCAGGCCGATGCTGACGCCGACGCCAAAGGTCTTGTCCCGCCAGACGAAACGAAAATCGCGCACCGCTTCGCGCAAGCCATTGGCAATCCGCACCGCCTGGTCGAGCGGGCACGATTCGAGCAGCCCGCCGAACTCATCGCCGCCGATCCGTGCCAGCGTGTCGCTGCCGCGCATCCGGGCCTGCATTACGGTGGTGAGCTGGCGCAGCAGTTCGTCGCCCGCCGCATGGCCGCAGGTATCGTTGACGGCCTTGAAATTATCGAGGTCCATGTACATCAGCGCGTGCTGCTTGTTCTCCTTGCGCACCGAATCGATCAGATCGGCCAGCCGGCGCTCGAACTCGCCGCGGTTGAGCAGCCCGGTTAACGCATCGTGACTCGCCTGCCAGCTCAGCTGCTGCGCCATTTCCTCGATCTGGCTCACGTCGTGAAATACCACCACCCAGCCAACCAGGTTGCCGTTACTGTCGTGGATCGGCGCGTACGAGTCGCGGATCGCGCACGCGTTGCCGCTGCGCCCCAGCAGCCTGATCGTGACGCCTCGCGACGTGACGGGCACCCCGGTCTCGTCGCTGCCGGGATACGGAACCGGCTTGCCGGTTTGCTCGTGAACGACGCGATAGACGGCGTCCAGCCGCTGGCCTTTGGCATCCGTCCCGTTCCAGCCGGTGTACTGTTCCGCTACCGGATTCAGGTAGTCGATGCGCCCCTCGGCATCGATGGTGATCACGCCCTCGCCGATCGAATGCAGCGTCACTTCGGCCAGTTCTTTTTCGCGAAACAGCGCGTCTTCGCTGCGCACGATCTGACGGCTCACCAGAAATGCCACTGTGGCGCCAAGAACCAGTACCAGCACTCCCACGACCGCGACCGGCAACAGGACTTCAACGCGCGGTTCGACGGAGTAGATGCCCCACATGCCGGCGAGCGCGACGACGACGGTCAATACGAGCAACGCGCCGAATCCGGCGCGTAATGCATGTTTCGACCTGGAAAAAGTGAACTGTTTCAGCACGGTGGGTTTGGAAATGATACCCGATTACGCGTCCGAATCACATCGCCCCGCGCGCCGCCGGGTCCTGCCGGTAAAACAACCTGAGCTGCTCGTAGACCTGCGGATAGAGATCGATAACCGCGTGCGGGGTTTCGAAGAATGCCTCGCTCAACACGGCGAAGAACTCGCCCGGGCTCTCGGCAGCGTAGGGGTCGACCGCATCCTCCCGGCCGGCCTCGACACGGCGGCAGAAATCGGCATACGCCGAACCGAATGCGTGCGACCATGCCTCGCGGCTCATGCCGCGGTGCAGCGGCGGAAAGCCGTTGGCGTCGCCGTTCAGCATGTCGAGCTTGTGCGCGAATTCGTGTACCACCACATTGATCCCGTCTGCGGACGGAGCGACGTCGGCCCACGACAGAATCACCGGGCCCTGCAGCCACGCCTCGCCGACGTGCGGTTCGCGTTCCGAGTGCACCACGCCGGCTTCGTCGGTGTACTCGAATCTCGGGATGAACTCGTCGGGATAGACAATCACCTCGACCCAGCCGCGATAGTAATCGATGTCGAGATTGAGTATCAGGATGCAGGCCTGCGCCGCGATGAGCAGCCGCATCCCGGCATCGAGCTCGAGCCCGCCCGCGCCGCGGATGGATTTGCGGTGCAGGAACAGGATCACCGACTGGCGCAGCCGCTCGCGCTCGGCGTCCGACAGCGCGCGCAGAAACGGCAGGCGCTCGAGCGTCTGCCGCCACAGCGCGGAATCGAGCGGCGCGCGGGCGATGATACGGGCGCGCCACCAGCGCTTGAGAGCCTCCAGCATCACGCAAATGCGTTCCTATTGATGACCGTAAGAGTTTCAGACGCCGATGAATAATCGGATTGCCGGACGTCCCACCCTCACCCCAACCCTCTCCCGCCCAGGCGGGAGAGGGAGTGTTTCCTCGCCCCCGTTTGCGGGAAGAATGTTCCCTCGCCCCGCTTGCGGGGAGAGGGTTAGGGTGAGGGGGAGTTTGCGCAGAAAAACGCGCCGCCTCATTTCGCCGCTCGATGCTCTGGAAGCGCTGCGTGATCTTGCGGCTGGAAGTCTCGACTTCCTGCGCGTCATCGTGTGCCTGGCGAATATGGGCCGCGAGCCGCTTCATCCGCTCGTCGAACCGCCCGAAATCGCGGCCGAGCTTGCCGAGCTCGTCCTTGATGATATGAACCTGCTTGCGCGTTTCGACATCCTTGATCACCGCACGCGCGGTATTGAGCACCGCCATCAGCGTGGTGGGAGACACGATCCAGACGCGCCGCTGCATGGCGGAATCCACCAGGTCCGGATGGTAGGCATGAATCTCCGCAAACACCGCTTCCGCCGGCACGAACATCACCGCGCCGTCCGACGTCGCGCCGGGAACGATGTATTTGGCCGCGATATCCTCGATGTGTTTCCTGACGTCGGACTTGAACTGGCGCTGCGCCTGCGCGCGCTCGGCGTCGGACAGCGCGGTGTCCAGCATGCGATGATAATTCTCGAGTGGAAACTTGGAGTCGACCGCGACATTGCCGGTCGGCTCCGGCAGCGTGAGCAAACAATCGACGCGGCTGCCGTTCGGCAGCGTCGCCTGCATGGCATAGGCCTGCGGCGGCAGCATGTTGCGCACCAGCGCCTCGAGCTGCACTTCACCGAACGCGCCGCGCGAGCGCTTGTCCCCGAGCAGTTCCTGCAGGCTGACGACGCTGCCGGTCAGAGTCTCGATCTTCTTCTGCGCCTCGTCGATGGTGGCAAGCCGCGTCATCACATTGGTAAAGGTCTCGTTGGTTTTCTTGAAGCCCTCGTCCAGGCGCTCGCTGACGCGGCCGGAGATCTGCTCCAGGCGCTCCTCGATCTTGCCCGTCAGCGCCTGCGTGGTTGCGGCCAGTTTTTCCGACATCGCCTCGCGGCTTTGCCCAAGGCTTTCGGACAGGGTAAGCCGCAGCGCGTGCAGGGTGTCACGAGTCTGCTTCAGCTCTTCCGCCACCACGGCGCGCAATCGCTCGCTCGATTCGGTGAGATGCCCCCCGAGGCGGTCGCCCTGTTGCGCGAGCCCCGTATGCAGATCGCCGAGCATGGCGCGGTGCTGCTGCTCCAGTACGCTCGGCAGCTCGTCGAAACGGCGCTGCAGCGCCCACGCGCGAACCGCGAGCCACGCGATGAGCGCAACGGCGATCAGGACCAGGATGAGTGCGGCTTCGTACATGCGGCGAGAGAGTCAGGCGGCGCTATTCTACCCTGCGGCGGGCGGACTCACACTTCGCGCAAGGCGATCAGCGGCGGCTGATTGAGAGCCGCGCGCGCGCCGGCGACCATGTTCACCGCTACGCAGGCGATGCCGAGCAGCGGTCCCGCCAGCAGGCCCAGCGCGACGAACTCGGCGCGCTGCGCCGCGAGCACCTGCGAGCGCGAAGCTCCCTTCCAGCGAGAAATGCTGTGGCAGAGGCCGTGAGCCCTGGACCGGGGCTCGCATCTGCAGATCTTAGCCACCAGAGCCATCGACGTGGCGCTCTGGGACTTGGCTGGTAAAGCTTTGGGCGTTCCGGTGTGGAAGCTGCTGGGAGGGTAGGGGCAGAGCTGTCGTCCGCAATACCTTCAAGCGCCTGCACATCTTCCTCAATGCAGTGGAGACTTGAGTATCTCGATGAAGCGGCGTGCGGCGGGGGACAGATAGGCATCTTTTCGGTAGATCACCCCGGAGCTGCGGCGCCACGTCATTTCTTTCACCGGGATTTCTACTAATTTCAACCCGGGTGGCTGGTTTTCAAGCCACCAGATCGGCATAAAACACAACAGATCAGACGCCGCAACCATGCGCAGCTTGAGCAGAGCCGAACTGAACTCCACAACAGGTGCGGGAGGGGGGATGCCGCGCGCTTCAAAAACCTGGTTAAAGCGCCGCCGGACCACAGTGTCGGCAGGCGATAAAGCCCACCGCTGTCTTGCAAGATCCTTGACTGTGACCTTCTTTCGGCCTGTCAGGGGATGCGTGGCCGATGCTATGACGACGATGTCGTCATAGACCAGCGGCTCCTGAACCAGGCTCTCATCCAGTTGCACGGGCAAGGCCCTGAGGACCAGATCGAGTTCTCCGTCGCGCAGCGCCGCCAGCGTGGAGTCGGGCAGGCCCACCGTGATCACCATGGTCACTCGCGG
>JACPTJ010000206.1 GCA_016192835.1 Betaproteobacteria bacterium | reverse complement strand
GAGCCGATCGTCGTCAGCCTGCTGCAAGGCAACATCCCGCAGGAAATGAAGTGGCGCGACGACAAAATTGGCGCGACGCTCGACAAATACCTCCGCCTGGTCGACTCGAGCAACGCGCGCCTCATCGTTCTGCCCGAAACCGCGCTGCCGCTGTTTCTGCACGACGTGCCGCAATATTATCTCAACGGCTTCGCGTCGCACGCGCGCAGCAACGGCGGTGACGTTCTGATCGGCGTGCCCGAGCGCACCGACACGCGCGATTACTTCAACAGCGTGCTGTCGTTCGGCGCGGCGCCGACTCAAACCTACCGCAAGTCGCACCTGGTGCCGTTCGGTGAATTCGTGCCGCTGAAGCCTTTGTTCGGCTGGTTTCTCGAGGTCGTTCAAATCCCGCTGCTCGATTTCGCGCGCGGCGCGGAAACGCAGCAGCCGCTCGCGGTCGCCGGCCAGCGCATCGCGGTCAACATCTGCTACGAAGACGCGTTCGGCGCGGAAATCATCCGCCAGCTGCCGCAGGCGACGCTGCTCGCCAACGTCAGCAATGTCGCGTGGTTCGGCCGCTCGATCGCTCCGCAGCAGCACCTGCAGATCTCGCAGGCGCGTGCGCTCGAGACCGGCCGCTACATGCTGCGCGCGACCAATACCGGCATGACCGCGATCATCGATCCGTACGGCAGGGTGCGAAAAGTTGCGCCGGAATTCACCGAATCGATCGTGACGGGCGTGGTGCAGGGCCGCGCGGGCGCAACACCCTATGTGCGCTGGGGCAATACGCCGATCGTCGCACTGGCATTGCTGCTCGCGCTCGCCGGAGGGTGGCTAGCGCTTCGCGAAAACGGTAAAATTCGCGATCTGCCAAACCGTTAGCGCAAGCTTTTCGCGTGCCCATGCTGACTTTCCAGCAAATCATACTGCGACTCCAGGAATACTGGGGCGAGCACGGGTGCGCGCTGTTGCAGCCGTACGACATGGAAGTCGGCGCGGGCACCTTTCACACCGCGACCTTTCTGCGCTCGCTCGGGCCCGAGCCCTGGCGCGCCGCCTACGTGCAGCCGTCACGGCGGCCCAAAGACGGGCGTTACGGCGAAAACCCGAATCGCCTGCAGCACTATTACCAGTATCAGGTCGCGCTCAAGCCATCGCCCGCTGACATCCAGGATCTTTTTCTGCGGTCGCTCGCGGCGCTCGGCATCGACCCGCGCGCCAACGACGTCCGCTTCGTCGAGGACAACTGGGAATCGCCGACGCTCGGCGCCTGGGGACTGGGCTGGGAAGTATGGCTGAACGGCATGGAAATCACCCAGTTCACCTATTTCCAGCAGGTCGGCGGACTCGATTGCAAGCCGGTGCTGGGCGAACTGACCTACGGCCTCGAGCGGCTGGCGATGCATCTGCAAGGCAAGGAAAGCATCTTCGACCTGGTGTGGACTGACGGCATCACTTACGGCGGCGTCTATCATCAGAATGAAGTCGAGCAGTCGAAATACAACTTCGAACTCGCCAACGCCGCAATGCTGTTCGGGCATTTCGGCCAGTTCGAGGCCGAAGCCCAACGGCTGATCGACGCCGGTCTGCCGCTGCCGGGCTACGAAATGGTGTTGAAGTGTTCGCACACTTTTAATCTGCTGGATGCGCGCGGCGCGATTTCGGTCACTGAGCGCGCCGCCTACCTTGGCCGTGTACGCAACCTCGCGCGGCGGGTGGCGCAGGCCTATTACGATGCGCGCGAGAAGCTCGGATTTCCGATGTGCCAGCCGCAGCAGTTGCAGCGGCTTGGAGTCGATCTCGCCAAAGATACGGCATGAGCGCGAGCCTGCTGGTCGAACTGTTTACCGAAGAACTGCCGCCGAAAGCACTGCAGCAACTCGGCGCAGCGTTCGGCCACTGCTTGCAGGATGGGCTGATGCGGGCGCAGTTAAAGGACCGTGATCCCCATGGCACGCGATGCTTCGCCACGCCACGAAGATTGGCCGTATTGATCCAGAACGTATTGCCGAAAGCCCCGGATCGGGGAGAATCAAAAAAGCTGATGCCCTCGAAAGTCGCGTTCGATGCCGGCGGCAAGCCAAGCGCGGCGTTAACGAAGCGGCTGGAAAAGGAAGGTGGCTCCTCCACAAGTCAACTTGAGCGCAAAATCGAGGGTAATACCGAATACGTTTTCCTCAGCCAGACGATTCCCGGTATCACGCTTGCCGCCGGCCTGCAGATCGCGTTACAGGAAGCGATCGCCAGATTGCCCATTCCCAGGGTAATGAGCTACCAGCTCGCCGATGGTGCGACCACGGTACATTTCGTGCGCCCGGCGCACGGACTCGTCGCGCTGCACGGCGACCAGTTGGTCGACGTATCGGTACTCGGCCTGAAGGCGGGCCGCATCACCCACGGCCACCGGTTCCAGGGCGTAAAGGATATTCCGATCGCTGCGGCGGATGCGTATGAAGAGGCGCTTGCCGCGCACGGGCAGGTCATGGCGTCGTTCGAAACGCGGCGCGACGAAATCGTACGCCAGCTCGCCGCACGCGCCGCCGCACTGAAAGTCTCGCTCGGCGCGGCAGCCGATTACGCGCTACTGCTCGACGAAGTGACGGCCCTGGTCGAATTCCCCACCGTTTATGCCGGGGAGTTCGAGCAGGAATTCCTCGCCGTGCCGCAGGAAAGCCTGATCCTGACCATGCGGCAGAACCAGAAATACTTTCCGCTCTTTGACGCGGCGGGCAAGCTGACCAACCGGTTCCTGATCGTTTCGAACATGCGGCTGGCCGACCCGCGGAACATCATCGATGGCAATCAGCGTGTCGTGCGGCCGCGGCTGACGGATGCGCGCTTTTTTTTCGAAACCGACCGCAAATTACGCCTGGAAGAGCGCGTACCGCAGCTTGCCAACATCGTTTACCACCACAAGCTGGGCGATCAGCTCGAACGCACCGAGCGTATCCAATTGCTCGCCGGCAGGATTGCGCGCGCGCTCGGCGCGGATGCGGCGCTGGCTGAGCGCGCTGCATGGCTCGCCAAAGCAGACTTGCTCACCGGCATGGTCGGCGAGTTTCCCGAGCTGCAGGGCGTCATGGGCCGCTATTACGCCCTGCATGACGGTGAGCCAACAGAGGTCGCCGATGCGATCGAAGCGCACTACCGGCCCCGCTTCGCCGGCGATCGCCTGCCCGAGGGGAACGTTGCCTGCGCGGCCGCACTCGCCGACAAGCTCGAGACGCTGGCGGGAATGTTCGGCATCGGTCAACAGCCGAGCGGAGACAAAGATCCCCTTGCGCTGCGTCGCCACGCGCTGGGGGCGATACGCATACTGATCGAAGGAAATTTGCAGGTATCGCTCGACGATCTGGTCAACTGGGCGTTTTCGGTATTTCCGGCTGGAATGCTGGGTGACGCTCGGACCGACCTCGCAACCTTTATCTTCGAGCGCCTGCGCGGTTACTTGCGCGAAGCCGGCTACACCGCCAACGAAATCGAGTCAGTGCTTTGCATGCGCCCGGTGCGACTGCTGCAAGTTCCCCTTCAGCTGGCCGCAGTGCGCGCTTTCGCGAGCCTCCCCGAAGCCGAGAGTCTCGCCGCGGCCAACAAGCGCGTCGCCAACATTCTGAAGCAAGCCGCAGCCAAAGGTGAATCGTTCACCGAGGCTCAAGTCCTGGCCTTAAAGGAACCCGCCGAATATAAACTGTTTGAGGCACTTAAGACCGCCTCGAGGCAGGCTACTCCGCTATTCGAGCAAGGCGATTACACGGGTTACCTCAAGACTTTTGCGGTTTTGAGATCACCCGTGGACGCATTTTTCGACGCCGTCATGGTAATGGTGGATGATGCCGCGCTGCGACAGAATCGGCTGGCCCTGCTGGCCGACCTGCGGAGCGAAATGAACCGCGTCGCCGACATCTCCAAGCTCGCCTCATGAAACTCGTCATCCTCGACCGCGACGGCGTCATCAATTTCGACAGCGCCGAGTTCATCAAGAAGCCCCAGGAGTGGAAACCGATCCCGGGCAGCCTCGAGGCGATTGCGCGCCTGAACCAGGCTGGCTACCGGGTCGTCGTTGCGACCAACCAGTCCGGCGTCGGCCGGGGATTGCTGGACATGGCGACGCTCAGCGCGATTCACGACAAGATGCACCGGGCGCTCGCTCAATTCGGCGGCCGCATCGACGCGGTTTTCTATTGTCCGCACGCGCAGGACGCCAATTGCACTTGCCGCAAGCCCAAACCCGGGCTGCTCGAAGACATTGCGCGCCGCTTCAACGTCGATCTGACCGGCGTGCCGTCGATCGGCGATTCGCTGCGCGATCTGCAGGCGAGCGCGCAGGTCGGGGCATTGCCGATACTGGTGCTGACCGGCAAAGGCCGGCAGACCGCCGCGATGGACGGGCTGCCCGCGAATACCCGGATCTACGCCGATCTCAGCGAGGCCGTGAAGTCCGTCGCACCATGAAAGCGCCGTTGGGCATCGTTTTGCGTTCCTGCCTGTTCGCCGCCTCCCTGCTCCTGATCACGCCCCCGTATTCGCTCGTCGCGCTTGGGACTTTTCCGCTGGCGGCGCTTACGCGCTACCGCATCATCCGCGGCTGGGCGCGGCTGACACTGATGCTCCTCGATCGCATCTGCGGCATCCGCTACCGGGTGTTCGGCGCCGAGCACATACCATCGCAGCCATGCGTGATACTGTCCAAGCACCAGTCGGCGTGGGAAACCATGGCATTCCAGGCCATCTTTCCGCCCCAGGTGCAGGTGATCAAGCGGGAACTGCTGTGGATACCGTTTTTCGGCTGGGGGCTCGCGATGGTGTCGCCGATCGCGATCGATCGCACCTCCGGCGTACGCGCGCTGAAACAGATGATCGAGCAGGGCAAGGACCGCCTCAAGCGCGGCTTCTGGATCATTGTGTATCCGGAAGGCACGCGCATGGCTCCCGGCGCGCGCGGCAAATACCAGACCGGTGGCGCCGCGATTGCAGTTCACGCCGGTGCGCCGGTCGTTCCGGTCGCGCATAACGCCGGCAAGTACTGGCGGCGCAACGCGTTCCTCAAATATCCCGGGACGATCACGGTCAGCATCGGCCGCGCGATCGACAGCCGCGGCATGAAAGCCGAGGCGCTGACGCGCCGGGCCGAGGCCTGGATCGAATCCGAAATGCCGCGCCTCGACCGCCCTGATGGCCAAGCGTAAGCCCATGCAACTCGAGCTCGTGCTCGATAACGTGCCGGCGCAGACCTCGTCCCGCCATCAATTCAGGCTTGACGAGCACTGGATCGAATACACCCTCAAACGCAGCCTGCGCCGCCGCAGCATCACCTTCGTGATCGACGAGGACGGTTTGCGCGTCGGTGCGCCGTGGCACGCATCGCTTCGCCGCATCGAGTCGCTGCTCGGCAGGCATGCGCGCTGGATCACCCGCAAGCTCGGCGAGTGGCGGGCACGCCGGCCGCCGCCGTTCACGTGGCAGGAGGGCGCCGCCGTGATGGCGCTGGGCGAACCGTTGACGCTCGCGCTGGACCCCGCGCGTTCCTCCACCGCACGCGACGGCAACCTCCTGTGCATCGCTGCGAACGAGGCGATTGAACCCGGTGTACTGGCGGCTCAAGTCACCGCGTGGCTGCGCAGCACGGCGCAGGGCTGGTTCGAGCAGCGCGCCGCGCACTACGCGCCTGAACTCGGCGTGCCGCTGCCGGCGATTTATCTGTCGAACGCCAGGAGCCGCTGGGGTAGCTGCCACCCCGACGGGCGCGTCCGCCTCAGTTGGCGGTTGATCCAGATGCCGCCGGAGCTGATTGATTATGTCGTGGTGCACGAGCTTGCCCACCTGCGCGAGGCGAATCACTCGCAATACTTCTGGCGCTGGGTGGCCCGCGTGCTTCCCGACTACGAAATACGCCGGCGGGCGCTGCGGCGCGACAGCCACCGCTACCTGTTCGCTTGAGCGGACGACGCCGGCCTTTGTGCTAATATTCAGCGGCGCATTACGCGCGCTCAACGGTCCATGCGCAAATTCGTTCTGCTGCTACTCGCTGCGGCTCTGCTGCCGGCCTGCGGCCTCAAGGGGCCGCTTTATCTCCCGGCGCAAAAGCCCGCGGCCTCTCCCCCTGCTGCCGCGGTCCCGGCTCCCGGCATGCAGCCCGATGACAAGCAGAACCCGGCCAAGTGACTTACTTCGCCTATCGCGACCAGCAGCTCCACGCTGAAACGGTTCCGCTGTCCCGCATCGCCGAGGCGTTCGGCACCCCCTGTTACGTATACTCGCGCGCCGCGCTCGAAGCCGCTTACTGCGCTTACGACCGCGCGCTGGCGCGGCGCGACCATCTGATCTGCTATGCGGTCAAAGCCAATTCCAGCCTGGCCGTACTCAACCTGCTGGCGCGGCTCGGCAGCGGTTTCGACATCGTTTCGGGTGGCGAGCTCGAGCGCGTGATCGCCGCCGGCGGCGATCCGGGCAAAACCGTGTTTTCAGGCGTCGGCAAGAGCGCGGCCGAAATGCGCGCGGCGCTGTCGGCCGGAATTCTGTGCTTCAACGTCGAGTCCGAAAGCGAATTGAAGCGGCTCGACCGCGTCGCCGGCGAACTGGGCAAGACCGCGCCGATCAGCCTGCGCGTCAATCCCGACGTCGACGCCAAAACCCATCCGTATATCGCGACGGGCCTGAAGGAGAGCAAGTTCGGCGTAGCTTACGACGAGGCGCTGCCCTTGTATCGCAGCGCAGCGGGCATGGCGAACCTGCGTATCATCGGCGTCGACTGCCATATCAGTTCGCAAATTACCGAAACGCCGCCTTTTATTGCGGCCCTGCAAAAACTGCTCGATCTCATCGACCGGCTTGCCACCGAGCGCATAGCCGTGACGCATATCGACATCGGCGGCGGCCTCGGCATCCGTTATCGCGACGAAACGCCGCCGCCGGTCGCGGACTACGTCCACGCGCTTCTGGCGTGCCTCGGCGACCGCAAGCAGAAGATCCTGCTCGAACCCGGACGATCGTTGGCGGGAAACGCGGGCATCCTGCTGGCGCGCGTGGAATACCTGAAGTACGGCGCGCACCGCAATTTCGCCATACTCGATGCCGCGATGAATGACCTGATACGCCCGGCGCTTTATGAGGCCTGGCATGACATTCAACCGGTGCATCTGCGGCGCATACCCGCGCGACGCTATGAAGTGGTGGGGCCCGTATGCGAAAGCGGCGACTTCCTCGGCCATGACCGCGAACTGAGCGTGGCCGAAGGCGATCTGGTCGCGATCATGTCGGCCGGCGCGTACGGAATGACGATGAGTTCCAACTACAACACGCGGCCGCGGGCGGCGGAAGTCATGGTGAGCGGAACCGAAATGCATTTGATCCGCGCACGTGAATCGGTGGCGCAATTGATCGCGCCGGAACGCCTGCTGCCTTGAATAAAGCTGCTCCGCGTGCCCTGCGCCTATCCCCGAGTAGGGTGCGCCTGCGCACCAATTGCCGGATGGCGCGCAAGCGCACCCTACAACGAAAATAATTCAAAATGAAGTGTCGAAAATTCATCGTTGCATCGCTTCATCACGCGATTTTTTGATCTTTGAAACGCAGTACGCGCGATAAAAATCGCGATGATGTTCGCGTTGCAACCAAAATTCCGGCGGCATATTTGTAACATCCCAACCACAACGTCGCATCTTTTTTTAGAAAAGTGTTGCATTTTTTTTTGAACGTAGCTTAGAATTGGCGCACCAAGCATTGCAATCCTGCTTTGGAAACGAAACAGGAATCACAAGTGGCAACGTGAACGATGCATTGGGAGTGCAGAAACAAAAGCGGTTTGCACGCGAAGCCAATCAACCACTCGTAAGGAGATGACTATGGCAGCGAAGAAAAAAGCGAAGAAGAAAACAGCTAAGAAGAAGTAACGGCTGTAGCTTGAGCGGGAGCTGGGCTCCCCTGGCTCCCGTTATTTTCATTCCCCAGTTTCAACGGCTGCAACCAGCGCAGCCGGGCGTAGCAAAGTTTCTCCTCCTGCAATATCCCCGCAGCCGGTCTCCATCACTATCCAGCGCTATGATGCGCTTGGGACCCCCGCCGTAATCTATTGATTTATATAGCCCATCCGGATTTTGCGTGGGCGAGATCCGCGCTCCCTCTCCCTTGATGGGAGAGGGCTGGGGTGAGGGTGAAGGGGCGAGGGAACCTGCTGCCTACTCCGACGAGAATAATCCGCGTCAGGGATTGAGTTGCTGATACACAGCTTCGGCGACGCGCAACAGCGCGGCCTTGTCGATCTCGCCGGATAACGCGTAGCCGAATTTGCCGTCAAGCCAGTAGAACACACCGACGCCGCGTTCCTGCGCAAAACGGAATGCGGTTTCGTTGCTGTCGCGCGCGCCGCGTCTCACATACAGAGTCAGGCGCCGGCCGTTGCCGTCCTGGAACATGAACTGCGCAACCGGTCCTTGATTGCCCGGCAGCAAGCGGCCGCCGACCAGCTGGTAGCCAACGGCCTGCAAATGCGGCACTTTGAGGTTCGCGCCGAGACGTTTCGACAGCCAAGCGACCAGATGCGCTTCCTGATCGGCGCCGACTTCGACCGGATGACGCACTTCGGGGCTGTAGACCACATGGGCGATCACGGCCTCGCGCGCAAACGCAATCGAATCGGCCGATTTTGCAGTGTTGTACGCATGCACATACCATCCTGCCACCCCGCCCAGCGCAAACCATGCTGCAACCGCTGCATATCGCAATACCGGCGGCATGCGGCGCGGCAGCGCCGAGCGGCGTACGCGCGCCGGAAGCGCCTCGGCGAGCACCGGATCGAACCACGCATGCAATGCCTGATTCTGCTCCTGCCAGGCACGCGCGCGTTGCGCATCTTCGGGATGGGCCGCCAGATAAGCGTCGACTTCGGCCCGACGCTCCGCCGGCAACAAGCCGTCGATATAGGCGTGCAGTTCGGCTTCGGTGACCGGAACGTGGGTCATTTCACCACCTTCAGTGCGGCAGGCACAGCACCGCCCGCTAGCAGGCCGCGCAACCGTTCGCGCGCGCGCGACAGCCGCGACATGACGGTGCCGACCGGAATTCCGAGAACGCCCGCGGTTTCTTCGTAAGTCATCTGCTCCAGACCGACCAGCAACAGCACTGCGCGCTGCTCCTCCGGCAGGCGCAACAGCGCCGCCTGCAGATCGCGTACTTCCAGCCAATCGGTCTGAGTCGGACGCACTGCGACTTGCGCCGCTTCGTCATCGAGTCCGGCGGTCAAACGGGCAGGCTGTGCCCGCAACTGGTTGATGAATACGTTGTGCATCAAGGTGAACAGCCACGCGCGCAAATCGCTGCCGGGCTGCCATAAATGCAGCTTGATCAATGCGCGCTCGAGAGTATCCTGGACCAGGTCGTCGGCACGCGTGCGTTCCCCCGTCAGCGCGTGCGCATAGCGCCGCAGACGCGGTATATGGGGAACGAAATCGCTGCCGGGACCGTCCACTGCTCAATAACCGTTGACCGGCGCCAAGGCCAGCGCACCGCCGGCTGCGGTGGATTTGAAGCGCATCACCGTCTTTGCTCCTGGTTCGCAATCGCAGGAAAGGTCCTGCATTCGGATAAACACCTTGCGGCGCCGTTTATTCCGGTTCGATCAGCGGCCGCGCACGGACGTGAATACCTGTCGTTCGAGCCCCCAGCGCGCAGCCAGCGTTTCGATCGCGTTGAGGATCTCTTCCGCGCGCGCCGGATGGTTATACGGCAGCGCGGCAAGCCGCGCCAGCGCGTCCGGATTGCCGAATTCGATGCCCGCCAGATGGATCAATTCGCCCGCCGCGCTGCCCGCAATTTCGGCGCCCAGCAGCTTGCCCGTATCGGCGTCTGCAACCACGCGCACGAAGCCGGCCGCATCGTCCTCCACCAGCGCGGCGGGATTGGTCTCAAATGCGGTGAACCCGGTTGCCGGCTCGCATCCCAGCGCCTCGGCGCCCTCTTCGCCGAGCCCGATGCGCGCGAGCTCGAGCGCCGAGTATACGACTTCCGGAACCGCGCCGGGATCGGATGCGCGCGTTTGCGGCGCGATCACGTTGGCGACCGCGACTGCGGCTTCCGCCAATGCGTGATTTGAGGTCATCGCCGGATTCGCGACGTCGCCGATCGCGTAAACATGCGGCTGTGAGGTTTGTTGAAAGCGGTTGACGATGACGAAACCGCGTGCGTCCAGCGCAACGCCGGCCTGCGCGGGATGCAGCGAGGCGGTATGCGGCAGGCGCCCGGTGCCAAGCAGCACCCAGTCCACGCGCTCTTGCGTGCCGTCAGGAAGTTCCAGCCGCACGCCATTCTCATCCGCCTGCAGCGACCGCACGCGGCTGGCGGTGCGGGCGCGCACTCCAAAGTCGGCCAGCCGCGCTTGCAGCATCTTGCGCGCCGTCGCGCTGTAACCCCGGCTGGCGAGCGGTTCGTGCTGCGAGAGCCATACCACTTCCAGACCGAACATCGCGAGTATGAACGAAAATTCGGTCGCGACCACACCCGAACCGATGACAGCGACGCGCTTTCCCGCCGGCGGCGACGCGGCAAATAAATCGTCGGTAGTCACCACCCGCTGCGCAATGCGCTGCAGATTTGGCGGCACGCAAGGCGCAGCACCGGTGGCAACGATGAAATTCGTGGCGGCGATTTGAGCGCCGTCGACAGCCAGCGTGGCGGCGTCGACAAAGCGTGCCGTGCCGCTGCAGAGGACCACGCCCAATCGCTTGAGATAATCCTGATAGCTCGCGCGGATGGCCGCGACGACG
Source organism: Betaproteobacteria bacterium (assembly GCA_016192835.1). GTDB lineage: Bacteria > Pseudomonadota > Gammaproteobacteria > Burkholderiales > SG8-41 > PALSA-1004. The sequence goes on along the minus strand of JACPTJ010000206.1, from coordinate 1,294 downwards.
TCATGCTGATGGCGCCAGGCCCGCGCAAGATCGCCGCTCAGTTCGCCGCGTATCCCGCGCCGGCCGAAGCCGCCGCTCGCCGCAATCAGGCGCGCGCTGTGGTACCAATCCTTTTTCGGCACGCAACCGCGGTTCAGACAACATCCGCCCCAGGCGTCCTTTTCGACGATCGCAACTTTCAGTCCGCGCAGGGCCGCAAGCACCGCCGCGCGGTAACCGCCCGGCCCCGAGCCGATTACCATCAAGTCAAAAGTTTTCACAGCAATCCCACCCTCACCCCGGCCCTCTCCCGCCCAAGCGGGAGAGGGAGACCCCCCTCTCCCCCGTTTCCGGGGGAGGGCTGGAAGTCCACGACCTGCACGCGCTTCTCGCGCGACCTCCCTCTCCCCCGTTTCCGGGGGAGAAGGCCGGGGTGAGGGGGCGATCCTCCGCAAAACCGTCATCCGATTGCGTCATACTCAATCATCGGCGTTCATCCGCGGTTGCCGGTCCCCGTTTAAACCAGAAAAACTGTCGCGAGCCCCAGAAAAATAAAAAATCCGCCGCTGTCGGTGATCGCGGTAATCAATACACTCGATCCGACCGCCGGGTCGCGCCCGAGCTTCTGCATCAGGAGCGGAATGGTGACCCCCATTACCGCGGCGAGCAGCAGATTGAGCACCATCGCGCCGGTCATCACGATGCCGAGCGAGATGCTGTGGTAGATCAGGAACGCGAACAGGCCGACCACGCCGCCCCAGATCAGGCCGTTGATGAAGCTCACCCCGATCTCCTTGGCGAACAGCTTGCGCGCGCTGCTGACGGTGATCTGGCCGAGCGCGAGAGAGCGCACGATCATGGTGATGGTCTGGTTGCCTGAATTGCCGCCGATGCCGGCGATGATCGGCATCAGCGCCGCCAGCGCCACGAGCTTGGAAATCGATCCCTCGAACACGCCGATCACGCGCGAGGCGATGAACGCGGTCACTAGATTGACGGCGAGCCAGGTCCAGCGGTTTTTCACGCTGCTCCACACGGAGGCGAACAGGTCCTCCTCCTCGCGCAGCCCCCCGGCGCTCAACAGATCGCTGTCGGTTTCCTCGCGAATGAAGTCGACCACGGCGTTGACGGTGACGCGCCCGATCAGCTTGCCGTCGGCGTCGATCACCGGCGCCGAGACCAGATCGTAGCGCTCGAACGCGAGCGCCGCGTCCTGCGCCTGTTCGTCCGGATGCAGCTGGACCGATGCGGCGACCATGATTTTCGACACCTGCACATCCAGGTCGGTCACCAGCAGGCGGTTGACCGGCAGCAG
>JACPTJ010000427.1 GCA_016192835.1 Betaproteobacteria bacterium | reverse complement strand
GCCAGGCCGCAAGCGGCCGGGGCGTTGCCTTGAAGACCAGCGACCACAGCCTCCTCGACTGCGGCGACAGGAGGCGGCTTCCCTCCTCTTCGATGACTCGCCGGATCGCCTGGCGCGAATAACGCTTCAACAGCCACCGTACGTCCTCACGTCCACCGCCCTCCAACACCCGCGAGATGATCAGCACGTTGTCCTTGCCCGCGTTGAGCGCCTTCGGTTCATATTCCGGGAGCAGCGGCTTCAGGCGTCCTGGCAGCGGCTGCGCCGACAACGGCATGCGCGCCAACCGCTCGACGACCGCCTGGTCCAGCAGCCACTCCCCCAGCAGTTTCTCGATCGGGCCAAGGCGCCCCGCCTGCATGAGGCGATAGACTTGCCGCCGAGTCCGGCGCAGGCGCTGGCAGGCCGTCGCCACGGTCACGACGCGGCGCGGCGGCTGAGGCGCCTGCTCAAGCCACAGCACGCCTTCGGTGTCCTGCCTTAGTCCGATATCAAACTTCATGTCCTATAATATGACTCGACATTCGGATCATGTCAAGCGATGCGCAGTGCCGCCTTCCGTAGAAGGATGGCAACCTTGATGACCGAATATCGAGTAGCCACGACCGCGTACCGGCGCTTTGGGAATGACGTGATCAACCAGCCAGGCGGCGGTTTCCGCGGTGCGGCGGCGAGCCGCGAAGCAGGCTGACCAGTACCTCAGACCTTGTGGATCCGCGAGGCGCGGGGCGTCCATGCAAGAACGGAACTGAACAACCCTCGCCTACAAGGCGAGGGGTTCGGATATTCGTCGGCTCGAAGCCGACAAAAAACTTCTCCTCCCCCTTGATGGGCATAAGCGCTAACCTTATTGCTGTGCACTGGGTTACACTATCGGCTGGACATGCTGCGGAGTGTAACCGATGGCCGAAATCTGGAGCACGCAGAGTGAACAATGGGAAATCGTGTGCCAGACCCTTCCCGTGGGTTGGCGCGAGAAAGCGAGAGAACTGAAGGCCATGCGTCGCCAACGCGGTGAGATTCAGGAGCCGGAAACGTTGTTGCGCATCTTGATGATTCATCTGCTCGACGGTTGCTCTCTTCGAGAGACGGCGACTCGGGCCGCCTATGGGAAGCTTGCGCAGGTGTCGGATGTTGCGCTGCTCAAACGGCTGCGCGCCTGCGGGGAATGGTTTCGTTGGATCGGCGGCGAACTGATGAGACAGTATGTCGGCACTGAGCAGGCGCTGGATTTGCTGCCCGGACGCAAGCTGCGGCTGGTGGATGGCAGCACGGTGAGCGAACCGGGCGCCACCGGTTCGACTTGGCGCATTCACTACGCGTTCGGTCTGCCGAGCCTGCGTTGCGATGAGGTGTATGTGACAGAGACCAGCGTGGGGGAATCGCTTAAACGCTTTGCAATAAGCGCAGAAGACGTGATGATGGCCGATCGGGGCTATGCCCATCGGGAAGGCATCGCTCACGTGGTGCGCGCCGGAGGCGATGTGGTGGTGCGGCTAAACCTGACCAACGTTCCGCTGGAGCAGGCCGATGGGAAAGCATTCGACATTCTCAGGCGGCTGCGCTCGCTCAAGGGCAACCGCTGCGCGGATTGGCCGGCGTGGATGCGGGTGTCCTCACGAGCGGACGCCGCACGTATTGCGGTGCGCTTGTGCGCGATCCGGAAAAGCGCCCAAGCCACGCAACGAGCCAAGGAGAAACTCCTGGCCGAGGCGGCGCGCCAGCATCGTGAAGTCCAACCCCAGACGCTAGAGGCGGCCGGATACGTGTTAGTGCTGACCACCTTGGCTCCGCCGATCAGCGCTGAGCGCATCTTGAATCTGTACCGGGGTCGTTGGCAAATCGAACTGGCATTCAAACGGTTGAAGTCCTTAATTGGCGTGGGCCACCTCAAGAAGTTCGACCCGGGCGGGGCAGCGTCATGGCTACAAGGTAAACTCATGGTTGCCTTCCTAATCGAAACATTGCTCGTTGCCGCCGAGCGATTTTCCCCCTGGGGGTATCCCCTCCCGGATCCCACGCTGTCGCTGGCGGGAGACTTCGCTGATGCAACACCTGCTTAGCAAGGCGGTCAGTCCGGTCGCGCTCTCGCTCGGCGGCTGTCTGAACCAATGGGCCACCATCGCGCGACACCTGGCCGAACCGCCGCGCAAGCGCACGATTCAACTTCACGGTTTGCTGCATGAATGAACGAAACAATAAGGTTAGCGCTTATGCCCACAAGGGGCGAGGGAACCTGCTGCCTACTTCGTCGCGAATTGCTCGCTAACCACCCACAGAAATGTCTGAAGAACCCAAAAAGCAGGGGAAGCGGGAGATTGACTTAGTTCACTTCATGATTCATCATTGAGCCATGATAAAGCTCAACATCCACGAAGCCAAGACCCACCTCTCCCGCTACCTGTCCCGGCTGGCGAAGGGAGAGACGATCCTTCTTTGCAAACGGAACACGCCGATCGCGGAAATTCGCCCGTTGCCCGCCGCTCTCGTGAAGCCCCGCCCTCTGGGGCTCGGCAAAGGCAAGGTTCGCATTCATCCGAGCTTCTTCGAGCCGCTGCCGGATGACTTGCTCGATCTTTTCGAGGGCAAGGGCCGGTGAGGCTGTTGCTCGACACCTGCACTTTTCTTTGGGCGGTGGATGAGTGGACCCGGTTGTCGGAAAAAGCGCGGTCGCTGGTCGCTGACCCGGGCAACGAGGTTTACCTGAGCGCGATATCCGCGTGGGAGATCGCGTTGAAGCAGGGCATGAAAAGCCTCACCCTGTCGGAACCGGCGGTGCGGTTCGTTCCGAGATACCGCGAAGCGCTCGGCTTTCTGGAACTTCCGTTGGACGAGGCTTCCGTGCTGCAGGTCGGGCAGCTTCCCACGCCTCACCGGGACCCCTTCGACCGTATGCTGGTGTGCCAGGCGATCGCGCACGGTTTGACAATCGTCACGCCCGATCCACAGATCGCGCAGTATCCGGTTCGGGTTCTCTGGTGAAATAGTCCGATATGGCCGTGCGCTGCGGCGCGCGGAGCGGCGCGCAAGGGGGGCCACATGCCCGAGCAACGCGAACTTCTGCTGACTTTTCCCGAGCTCGCGCCGGAAGCGCCGTTGATTCCGGTGCGGATGGCTTCGAGAGCGACGCCGGTGTCATTTACTATGCGGGTTCGCGGGAGCGCGTGCGGGTGCCGTTCGACGATGAACTGGTTGAACTGACGGTCTCGTCGATCAATGCGCTGCGCGGCATCGCGCTGGCCGCGCACATACCGCCACCGCTGGAAGACAGCCCGAAATGCCCACGCTGCTCGCTGGTGGGCATTTGCCTGCCCGATGAAGTACGTTTTCTCAATCGTCCCGCGGTCGAGCCGCGCCCCTTGTTTCCGGCGCTGCAGAACGCGTTGCCGCTTTACGTGCAATCGCCGCGCGCGTTCGTGCGCAAGGATGGCGATGTATTCGTGATCGAGGTGGAAAAAGAGAAAGCGGCGGAAGCGCGCGTGGTAGAGGTTTCCCAGGTCGCGCTGTTCGGCAGCACCATGCTGAGCGCCTCAGCGTTGCACGAGTGCGTCCGGCGCAACATTCCGGTGAGCTGGCACACCTACGGCGGGTGGTTTGTCGGGCACACAATCGGCACCGGCCACCACAACGTCGAGACGCGGACGTTTCAATACCAGGCGAGCTTCGATTCGAAGAAATGTCTGCAATTGGCGCGCGGCTGGGTCGCCGCGAAGATCGCCAATTGCCGTACGCTGCTGCGCCGGAACTGGCGCGGCAGGTCCGGATTTGAAAACGACGATGCGCCGGAGGAATCAGGCGACGAGGAATCCGGTTCCAGTGCCAGCCAGGCTCCGCCGGAGTTGCTGACAGCATTGCGGGAGGATGCGGCTCACGCAGCGAAGGCACCGTCGATGGAAGTCCTGTTGGGGATCGAGGGCGCGGCGGCGAGCCGCTACTTTCAGAATTTCAGCGCGCTGCTCAAAAGCGACACCGATCCGACGATGAACTTCGATTTCATGGGACGCAACCGCCGGCCGCCCAAGGACCCGGTCAACGCGTTGCTGTCGTTTGCGTATTCGATGCTGACGCGGGAATGGACGATCACGCTGTCCGGCGTCGGGCTCGACCCCTACAAGGGGTTTTACCATCAGCCGCGCTTCGCCAGGCCGGCGCTCGCGCTCGACATGATGGAGCCGTTCCGGTCGCTGATTGCGGATTCGGTGGTTCTGATGGCAATCAATAACGGCGAAATCAGGCCCACCGACTTCATTCGCGCCGCGGGCAGTTGCAATCTAACCGACAGCGGGCGCAAGCGTTTCATTGCCGCGTTCGAGCGTAGAATGCAGCAGGAGGTGACGCACCCGATCTTCAAGTACCGTCTCAGTTATCGGCGATTGCTGGAAGTGCAGGCGCGTCTGCTGATCCGTTATTTGTCGGGAGAAATCGAGGAGTATCCCAACTTCGTTACGAGGTAGCCCGCGCGACTATCCCGACGAGATCGTCGAGGCGCACATTTTCCGAGGCACGCGTGCCTCGGCCTCATTGAAGCTGCGATGTTGAGGATTACGTCGCTCTCTCAAAAGCGGTTGCATGAAGCCGCAATTGCTTGCGAATGAAAATTTTTCCACGCCGTCAGCCCGACATTTGCGTGACGGTGTTCCCCGCGCGTGAGCGGATGAACCGAATAAACTCGCCATTCCGCCTGATTCCCTGTATAGTGCGCGCACCTCGAAGCAACCCTGGTTGCGTAAAATCGAGTTGCATCTGTCCCTGACCCCTTCGTTTTCAGCTCCCTTCTCCGAATAGCTGCTTCCGCCACGGTTAGCGACGAAGCCCGTGCGCCGGCGGCGTTTGCCTGCCTTTTGCAGCAGCAGTTTTGCCTGCGCGTTTGTTGTGTGGTACCTCTAAGAGAGTATTTTGATGTCATTTCAATCCCTGAATCTGAATTCCGCCATTGTGCAGGCGTTGACTGCGTCCGGTTATACCGAGCCGACGCCGGTGCAGGCAAAGGCGATACCCGAAGCGATCGCCGGCCACGACCTGATGTGTTCGGCGCCGACCGGCACCGGCAAGACGGCGGCCTTTGTGCTGCCGGCGTTGCAGCGCCTGGCGCAACCCGCCAGGCCCGGCCGCGGGCCGCGGGTGCTGGTGCTGACGCCGACGCGTGAGCTCGCACTGCAAGTGACTACTGCCGTCGAGAAGTACGGCAAGTTCATGCCCCGCGTGCGCACCGGCACGGTGCTCGGCGGCATGCCGTACCCGAAGCAGCGCCGCTTGCTCGAGTCGCCGCTCGACATCCTGGTTGCGACACCCGGCCGGCTGATCGATTTCATCGACCAGGGCAAAGT
>JACPTJ010000426.1 GCA_016192835.1 Betaproteobacteria bacterium | reverse complement strand
TTATGCATGTGCGGGAGGTAAGCTTGCGAATAATCATCGATGCCAGCGTGTTCTGTTGCGCGCCAATCCCAGTGCCGCACTTCCCGAAAACCGATATCAAGTAGGTCGCGACGCAGAAAATCCTCGTCGAAAATCATTTTATGAAAGTCCTGCTCATTGCGCTGTCCCCCGATGATCAAGCCGACCAGTCCGCTTAGCCCATCTGCCAGGCCATTTTCGTAATAAATCGCCGCGCAAGCGGCAAAATCCGGAACCGCCAGACGCAGTATGCCGCCGGGTTTCAACACCCGAAACCACTCTTGAAGCACCGCCTTATAGGCATATCGCCCAAAGTGCTCCAGAACATGACTGGCATAGATGAGTGAGACACTGGCGTCGTCCATCGGCAGCCGCTCTACCGGCCCGACGATGTCTACATGTGGGGCTGGCTGTGCATCAACATGCACAAACCCTGGTATATAGCGAGCGCCGCAACCCAGATGAAGTTTTATATCTCTACTCATTTCCTGATTTTCGCAAGTCGTGCCGGCACTCCGCTTACCACCGCCCCCGAGGGTACATCGGATGTTACCACCGCCCCTGCGCCAACAATCGAACCATCTCCCAGCGTCACGCCGGGCAAGATGATGGCCCCCATGCCTATCCACACGTCGTGCCCGATCACTATGGGCGCTGCCTCAAATGGCTGTTCACGCATAGGCACGCCCCGGATGGCATACCCATGATTTACCCCGCAAATCAACACCCCGCCCCCGATCATGCTGTGATCACCGATGGTAAGGCCGGCGCGAGGCTCGTAGATGTGGCAGCCGGAGCCGAAAGACACTTCTCTCCCGGTTTCCATCCATCCTTGATCGATGCGGATGGTCGCGCCGGGATAGATCGTATTCATCTCACCGAGGTGGAGCCTGCCCCGCTCACCGACAAACACCACCGCCAGCGGCTCGATTATCGTGCTCTCGGGTATCAAAACAAACCCAAGATGGTCCACCACAGCGGAAGGGTGTATCCCTTTACGGATCATGTTGAACTGCCGTGCACGTTCAGTTCTGCCTTGCGCAGCACACTATCCGGGAAGTTGCTGATCCCCGTGGAAGTGTAATCCACAACCACCAGAAAATCGCTGCGTTCAGCCAGGAAGCGCTTCAGCGCCACTCGCGGATTCGAGCGTTTCGCATCGGGATATTTTTCGCTGGACATGACCACCGGCGTATCCGCCAGGTCCTCGAAGGTGGTGTCCGCGACAATCAGGATCCCTCCCGGTGTCACCAGTTGTGAATACACCTGCAGTTCGGCATAGACATGGTCGCCATCATGCAAGTCGTCGAGAAAAACCATCACCGGGCCGGGATCAGCCGCAATCGTCGCGTTTATGGCGGCAAGTATTTCAGGCGCTTTGGCGTCGCCAATCAGCCGCTGCCGCACCCAAGGCGCGAAACGGTGAGGCTTGTCCGATAGCAGTTCCCGCGCCTCGGTTGTTTCATACGCGTCCACCGTGATGACGCCACCGCCGGACCCGGCGGCGCGCCCCATCATCGCCAGCAGCGACGCGAAAAAAATGGCCGAGCCGCCAAATTTGGTTCCCGTCTCGACAATCCACTTCGGATTGGCGTCGAAGACGATGCGCTGCAACGCGACCAGGTCATCTGCCAGTTGCCAGATCGGCACCCCGAGCCAAGTCTGCTCGTACCAGCGCAGGTTATCGGCCACCCGCAGGAAGGTGCGTTGCAGATCCCTCACGACAAAGTTGAGATCTGGACGCGCCTCGGGGGGAGTGCGCCAGTCCGGCGACGCTGTAACAAGGTGTTTCATACACGCCATTTCACGTAGTAGTGGAAGTTTTGTTAACTTTTCTCATCGAATTTCCTGTCGTGCCATCGTTCAAACATTTCAGAATAGGCGTTCTCCAGGGACATTGCCAAGCCACGCGCATCGCACAAGGGGCTGGAGGCCATCCGGCTGCGCTGGCTGGAACGGATCGCCTTGCGTTGTTCCACGTCCCGGGCAAGAGCGACAACCTTGTCTATATATTCCGCTTCAGAGTGGGCAATCCATTCTGGACGGCCGATGGCGTTTAGCATCGAGGTCGTCATGAGCGAGGCCATGCGGTCTCCCTTCAGGCCAATGACCGGCACCGCCATCCACAGTGCATCGCAGTTGGTGGTGCCGCCACCCACGGCGCCGACAGGATCGAGCGCGATGTCCAGCCGGTCGTAATAGGCCATATGGGCAAACCAATCCGGCGTGACGCTGCTGTCCTGAAGTTCGATGCGGTCTGGCAAAATGCCATGGCCGGACATCGCATCCAGGATACGCTGGCGATTACTAATAGCGCTCAACTCCTTGGTCTTCAGCAGCAACTTTCCCTCCGGCAGGGCGTGCAGCACTTTCGCCCAAAGAGCCAGGGTCGCAGGCGTCAGTTTGCCCAGATTATTAAAGCTGCCCAGCCACACAGTGCCATCCTGGGCAGGATGCCAGTCAATGAGTGGGGCGCCCGCTTTGCCGTCATAGCTCAGCCACACCCGTGGCAACCGCCAGACTTGTTCGCTGAAGTGGCTGTCCGTTCCGGCAGGCGTCAGGATTTCATCGCCGATCCAGTAGTCCATTTCTGTCAGTCCCGTGCTGGCGAAATAACCGAGATAATGGGCTTGCACCGGCGCCGCGCGGCGGGCAAATACCCCCAGGCGGTCGTGCCGGGTGTGACCAGAGAGATCGATCAGCACATCGATGCCGTCCGCCTCGATCCGCTCCCGGATTGCGGCATCGGGAATTCCCACGAGGGGGACCCAGTGCTCCGCCAGAGCCTGCAAGCGGTCTGTGACTGCATCGCGTTGACCGTGGGTGGAATAGGCGAAAAGTTCTATCCGCGTCCGATCGTGGTGAGCGAACAGTTGCTTCACGAAATAGCTCACCGAATGCTGGCGATAATCTCCCGACACATAACCCACTCTCAGCCGTCTGCCAGCGCGCGGCGAGCGCTGGAAAACCCTGTGGCGGGCCGCCTGACGATCCTGCGCAGGCACACAGGCCTGCTCCCAGTTGCGGGCCCGGGCGAGATATTCATGAGGATCGACCAGGGCATGGTAGCCGTAGACAAACAGCAGGTTGCTATACGCCTCGGCATAATCCGGTTTGATCGAGAGCGCCTTGCGGTAGCTCTCGACCGCCGCGTCGATCTTGCCTTGATCTTTGAGCGCGTTCCCCAGATTGTAGTGCGCTTCGGCATAATCCGGTCTGATCGAGAGCGCCTTGAGGTAGTTTTCAATTGCCGCGTCGAGCTTGCCTTGATCGTTGAGTGCAAGCCCCAGATTGCTATACGCCTTGGCATCGTGCGGACTGATCGAGAGCGCCTCGAGGTAGTTTTCAATTGCCGCGTCGAGCTTGCCTTGATCTTTGAGCGCATTCCCCAGGTTGCTATGCGCCTCGGCGAAATTCGGTTTGATCGAGAGCGCCTTGTGGTAGCTCTCGATCGCCGCCTCGAGCTTGCCTTGATCTTTGAGCGCAATCCCCAGATTGCTATGCACCTCGGCGAAATCCGCTTTGATCGAGAGTGCCTTGCGGTAGCTCTCGACCGCTGCGTCGAGCTTGCCTTGTTGCTGGAGCGCAATCCCCAGATTGCTATGCACTTCGGCGAAATCCGGTTTTATCGAGGCCGCTTTTTGGTAGCTCTCGATTGCTGCGTCGAGCTTGCCTTGTTGCTGGAGCGCAATCCCCAGATTGCTATGCGCTTCGGCGAAATCCGGTTTGATCGAGAGTGCCTTGCGGTAGCTCTCGACCGCTGCGTCGAGCTTGCCTTGATCATTGAGCGCAAACCCCAGGTTGCAATACATTGAACTGGATGGATTTACACTGATCGCCTTGCTGATAAGTTCAACAGCCAACTCGTTTTTTCCTGTCTGATGGGCGATCACACCTAACAAATGCAGAGCGTCCGGGTGGTTTGGCGCTGCCTGGAGTATTTGCCGATAGATGGCTTCTGCCTGAAGCAGGCGCCCGGCCTGATGGTGCTCCCGAGCGGTCTGGATGGCCTCGGGAATCGACGTATCCAAGGAGTGCGTCCTCGCCGCCTGAACTTCCTCAAGCGATCCGCAACACTGCTTGTATCTCTTGCTGCTGCCACATGGGCATGGATCGTTACGGCCAATCTTTTTCATTATCGTTTACTGAGTCACTGGTTCTTCTCTTGCAGACACTCACGGGCCTCGGCATCCACCGCATCGGAAACCGGCTGTTAACATGCGGGCCTACGGATACAGAGTGCCACAAATTGAGGGGATCTGTAGCATTGCTGCGCGCTTGCTTGTAGGATGGATTGCCGGAATAATCTAGACTATGCAATCTCAAGCAACCCTTTTTGTCTTTCCCGCTCCCCAGTGGCGCTGGCGCAAGCCTGACGCGTAAACTCCCCGTCGTTGCGCCGAGTAGGTCGGCGACCCCGAACGGCCTTAGGCCAATGAAAGAGCGGGTAAGAGTGCGGGTATCAATGGCACATACCGCGACATGAATCAAGTAAATTCAAATAGTTAGGCGTTTTATGCTCCTGATGATCGATAACTACGATTCGTTCACCTACAACCTGGTGCAGTATTTCGGCGAGCTCGAGCAGGACGTCGTGGTCCACCGCAACGACGAGATCACGCTCGAGCAAATCGCGGCGCTTGCTCCGCGTCACATCGTGATTTCGCCGGGACCGTGCACGCCAAACGAAGCCGGCATTTCGGTGCCGCTGATCGGGCATTTCGCCGGCAAGATCCCGATTCTGGGCGTGTGCCTCGGCCATCAGGCTATCGGCCAGGCGTTTGGCGGCAGGATCGTGCACGCGAAACAGGTCATGCACGGCAAGATCTCGGCGATCCATCATCACGCGAGCGGCGTGTTCCGCAATCTCCCCAGCCCATTTCAGGCGACGCGCTATCATTCGCTGGTGATCGAGCGCGCGAGCCTGCCGGACTGCCTCGAAATCACCGCCTGGACCGACGATGGGGAGATCATGGGCGTGCGGCACAGGACGCTGCCGGTCGAGGGGGTGCAGTTCCATCCCGAGGCTATCCTGACGGAGCGCGGCCACGCGCTGCTCGCCAATTTTCTGCAGGGAGGAAAACCATGACACCGCAAGCCGCTCTCGCCCGCATCATCGAGCACCGCGAGATTTTCCACGAGGAGATGCTGGCGCTGATGCGGCAGATCATGAGCGGCGAGGTATCGCCGGTGTTGATCGCCGCGATCGTCACCGGCCTGCGCGTGAAGAAGGAAACCATCGGCGAGATCGCGGCCGCGGCGCAGGTGATGCGCGAATTCGCGACCAAAGTCCCGGTCGGCGACGACGCCAAGCTGGTCGACACCTGCGGCACGGGTGGTGACGCCGCGCACAGCTTCAACATTTCGACCGCCGCGGCATTCGTCGCTGCCGCATCCGGCGCCAAGGTAGCAAAGCACGGCGGCCGCTCGGTGTCGAGCAAGTCGGGCAGCGCCGACGTGCTGGAAGCGCTCGGCGCCAACATCAATTTAGAGCCCGAGCAGGTCGCACAATCGATCCGGGAAACCGGCGTCGGCTTCATGTTCGCGCCCAGTCATCACAGCGCGATGAAATACGCGGCACCGGTGCGCAAGGAGCTCGGCGTGCGCACGATCTTCAACATCCTGGGTCCGCTCACCAATCCGGCCGGCGCGCGCAACCAGCTGATGGGCGTGTTCCACCCCGACCTGGTCGGCATCCAGGCGCATGTGCTGCAGCGGCTCGGCAGCCGCCACGTGATGATCGTGCACGGGCTCGAAAGCCTCGATGAGATCTCGGTGTCCGGGCCGACTCTGGTCGGAGAGCTGAAGGACAACGAGGTGCGCGAGTACCAGATCAAGCCCGCGGATTTCGGTCTCGCCACGCATGATGCAGCGGCGATACGCGTCGACGGCGCCGGGCAGTCGAAGGCAATGCTGCTCGCCGCGCTCGACAACGAGCCCGGTGCCGCGCGCGACATCGTTGCGCTCAATGCCGGCGCCGGCATTTACGTCGCGGGGCTTGCTGACACTCACGCAGCAGGCGTCAAGATGGCACTTGCGGCGATCGCGAGCGGCGCGGCGCGCGCGAAGCTCGACCAGTTCGTCGCGTTCACGCGCAGCGTTTAAAACGATGCGCCGCAATGGCTGATATTCTGCAGCGCATCCTCGCGGTTAAAGCTGCTGAAATCGCCGCGGCAAAAGCCGCCCGCCCGCCCGCCGGATTGCGTGCCGAAGCGGAGGCGTCCGCGAAGCCCCGCGATTTTGTTGCGGCATTGCGCGCCAAAGTCGCTGCCGGCGCAGCAGCGGTGATTGCCGAGATCAAGAGGGCAAGCCCGAGCAAGGGCGTGCTGCGCGAGAATTTCGATCCGGCGGCGATCGCGGCAAGCTATGCCACGCATGGTGCGGCGTGCCTCTCGGTGCTGACCGACGCACAGTTCTTTCAGGGCAGCGCCGAATGCCTGCGACAAGCGCGCGCGGCGTGCAATCTGCCGGTGTTGCGCAAGGATTTCATGCTCGATCCCTATCAGGTATTTGAAGCGCGCGCGATGGGCGCCGATTGCATCCTGTTGATCGTTGCCGCGCTTGATGTTGTGCGCATGCGCGAGCTCGAAGCGGCCGCGCAAGCGCTCGGCATGGCGGTGCTCATCGAGGTGCACGATGCCGCCGAACTCGAGCGCGCGCTCGAGTTGAAAACTCCGCTGGTGGGCGTTAACAACCGCAATCTGAGCACGTTCGACACCCGGCTCGACGTGACCCTTGATTTGCTTCCGCGCATTCCGGATGATCGCATCGTCATCACCGAAAGCGGCATACTGAAGCCGCAGGACGTCGCGCTGATGCGCGCGCGCGGCGTCAATTGCTTTCTGGTCGGCGAAGCGTTCATGCGCGCACCGGATCCCGGTGCGGAGTTGGCGCGCCTGTTCGAAAATCAGCACTGAAGAGCGCTAAAATCGGCCTTAACAACGAACAACGAACAACGAACAACGAACAACGGAAAACCCCATATGCCTGACCTCGATAAACTGATCATCGCCTTCGACAATGGATTGCGCACGCTGCTCGCGCCGGCACACAGCGCGCGGCCGCATCCCGATGCGGGCGTTGCGGACAGCGAATTGGGCGCGGACGAAAAACAGAGGGCGGCAGCACTGATGCGCGTCAACCACAGCGGCGAAATCTGCGCGCAAGCCTTGTACCAGGGACAGGCGCTGACTGCGCGCAATCCCGAGGCGCGCGCGGCACTAGAGCAGGCGGCGGCGGAGGAAACCGATCATCTGGCCTGGACCGCACAGCGCATAGCCGAGCTTGGCGGGCGCTTGAGCCTGCTCAACCCGCTGTGGTATGCGGGCTCGTTCGCGCTCGGCGCCGCCGCCGGACTGCTCGGCGACAAGTGGAGTCTGGGTTTTCTGGCCGAGACCGAGCGCCAGGTCGAAGGCCACCTCGCGGGCCACCTCGACCGGCTGCCGCCGCAGGATGAAAAAAGCCGCGCAGTTCTGGAACAGATGAAAGACGACGAAGCGCGCCATGCCCGCGCCGCAATCGAGCACGGCGCGGC
>JACPTJ010000425.1 GCA_016192835.1 Betaproteobacteria bacterium | reverse complement strand
ATGGCCGGACCCTGAGAAGCTCAAGGCGGCGGCCAGGCTGCTGGTCGATGCGCGCCGCCCCGTGATCGTTTCCGGCGGCGGCGTGGTCCACTCGGGCGCCTTTGACGAACTCGCCGCATTGGCCGAACACCTGTCTATTCCGGTCGCGACCAGCCTTTTCGGCAAGGGATCGATCGCGGAAACGCATCCGCTGGCGGTGGGCGTCAGTGGTATTCATCACCGCATCAGCGCGAACCAAACGGTATCCGAGGCGGATCTCGTCATGTTCGTCGGCAGCAATACCGACATGCACACGACGAATAAATGGACGATCCCCGAACCCGGCAAGGTCAAGGTGATTCATCTGGATATCGATCCCGAGGAAATCGGCCGCAATTATCCGACGGAGGTCGGGATCGTTGCGGATGCGAGGACAGGACTCGCGGGTTTGTTATCGGCAGTGAAAGCGCTGCGCCCGGAGAAAGTTTATGTCAAGGAGCGCTACGAAGCGGTTGCGAAGCGGGTAGGGGCGTGGCGTCAAGGCATACGCGCCGATCAGTTGTCGGATGCCGTGCCGGTCAAACCGCAACGGCTGATGCACGAGATCAGCAACTTCCTTGATGAAGATGCGATCGTTCTGGGCGACCTGAGCTTTTCGTCCGTTTGGGTAAATGTTCATTATGACTGCCGCAAAGCGGGTCCCAACATTACCTATGCCCGCGGATTCGATATTCTGGGCTGGGGATTGCCCGCATCGCTCGGCGCCAAGCTCGCCGCGCCCAACCGGCAGGTCCTGAGTATTATCGGTGACGGCAGCCTCGGTTACTGCATCGGCGAACTCGAGACTGCCCGCCGCTACAACATTGCCGCGGTAAACGTCGTGTTGAATAACAGCACGCTGGGAGGTTGCCCGGGCGTTTGGCTGCGTGGGGATACGCGTCGAAAAGCCGGAGCAGATCCGCCCGGCACTCGAGAAGGCATTTGCCTCCGGCCGGCCGGCGCTGATCGACGTCGTCATCGATCCGAACGTCATCCCGCCGATCACGTACTTTCCGGAGGCGGTCCGCAGCCTTTGACCGGTCGGGATTATGCGAACCCTTTATCCTAAATCCAACATCTGAACCGCGAAGGACGCTAAGGACGCCAAGGAAATCAATGCCAAGGCGAACCCCGATGCAATCACCGCATTGGTTATCTTGATGACAAGCTATGTACTTTGTTTTCCTTCGCGTCCTTGGCGTCCTTTGCGGTGAAAAGCTTTTTTTGCGGCAGCATCAGAGGAGCGACGTATGAGCGTGGGCAAGGTCGAAGCATACAAGGGTATCGTTCTGCTTAAACGCAAGGAAGGGATGTCCCGTGAGGACTTTCTCGAGTGGCTGCTGAAATCGCACAGCCGCTACAGCAGGAGCGTGCCTGAAGTCTTGCGCTATACCGGCTCTCTGGTCGTGGCGCCCGGTCCGCGTTACGAGTTTCCCGACGGCGAGCCGCCCTTCGACCTGATCAACGAGATCTGGTGCCGCGACCGGGCATCGCTCGAAAAGGCGTACGCTCAGCTCGTGTCCATGGGCGGCCCGGATTCCACGCTTTCGGCCGTGAGCCAGCGCATCCCGCTCTACTGCGAGGAATACATACTGAAGTAGCTTTGAGCGGCCTGTCATCGAGTGATTTGGAATGAAAATCGAAAAATGCCGGATCCCACCATGGATGTAGTTATTGCGGGGGCCGGGATGTCCGGCTTGGCGGCAGCGATTGCCGCCGCAGAAAAAGGAGCGCGCGTTTGCGTGCTCGAAAAGAGAAAAGCGCCCGGTGGCGCTGCCGCGATCTCGGCCGGTGCGATCTGGGCGCCGACGTCGATCGGCCGGCTCAGGGAATATGTTCCCGATGGGGACCCGGTATTGCAGGAGATTCTGGTGAGCCGCTTGCCGGAGGATCTGGCGTGGCTTGCCTCCCATGGCCTGATGCTAGGCGCTCCGGAGTCCGTGGCTGGTCTCGGCGAAGGGCGGAATATGCTGGGTGGCGAATCCGGCAGCCACGACCCGTTCATGAGAGCGATGGCGGATCGCGCCGCGCGTCTCGGCGTGCAATTTCAATATCAGGCGGCGCTGCGGGAGGCTGGCCGCAACTCCTCGGGTTTCGAAATACATACCGATACCGGGACAGCGATATCGACCAAATCGCTGATACTCGCAACCGGTGGTTTCCAGGGTAGCAGGCAGCTGCTTACGCAATATCTGGGGGCGGAGCGGGCCAATCACCTCTACCTGCGCGGCCTTGCTGAAAGCACGGGTGATGGATTGACGGTAGCACTGTCGCTTGGCGCCCGAACCGCGGGAGACATGGCGGCGTTTTACGGTCATACGATGCCTGACGGGGAAATTCCTCCCGAGCAGATGCAGCCGGTCACGCCGTACTTTGCCCGGTATTCGGTGCTGGTGAATTTGCACGGGCGGCGCTTCGTCGATGAAGCAGCGGCGCTTCTCGAGGAAGTGAATCCCCAGGAAGGGTGCCGTCAGCCCGGCGGGAAATATTTCCTGGTTTTCGACCAGCACATTTACGAAACATACGGTATCGACCAGCAAGTAACGTCAGCGATTCCTGCAATCGATCGGGTCGCACTCGCGAGCAAGTTGGGAGT
>JACPTJ010000424.1 GCA_016192835.1 Betaproteobacteria bacterium | reverse complement strand
CGATAAGGTGCACCACGTCGGCGAGCCGGTCGCGCTGGTGCTCGCCGCCGATCCGCATATCGCCGAAACAGCCGCGCAATTGATCGTCGTCGAATACGAAGAGCTGCCCGCGGTTTTCGATGAAGTCGAAGCGACCACGCCATCCGCGCCGATCGTGCACGACGTTCTCAGGCCGGCCGGAATGTTCCCAGATCTCAAACATCTGGAAGGCCGCCGCAACACCAAGCTCCATCTCGATGTCAAGCTGCGGCGCGGCGACGTCGACGCCGCGTTTGCCGCGGCCGACCACGTGTTCGAACACACTTTCCATACGCGCCAGGTGATGCATACGCCGCTCGAACCGCTCGTCTCGCTCGCGGAATCGACGCCCTCGTCGGTGACCATCCACACCGCTTCCCAGATGCCTTCGGTCGCGCGCGTCTTCGTGGCGGCGCTGCTCGGCTGGCCGGAGAACCGGGTGCGCATCAGGACTGCGTTCCTCGGCGGCGGCTTCGGCGCCAAGACCTATATCAAGCTCGAAGCCCTGGTCGCCATCGCTTCGCTGCTCACGCGCCGGCCGGTAAAAATAGCGCTCACCATGGAAGAGCAGTTCTTCGTCATCACCAAGCACGCCAACACGCTGCGGCTCAAAAGCGCCGTGACCCGCGACGGGCGCATTACCGCGCGGCGCTGCGAGGTGTGGTGGAACGGCGGCGCGTACGCCGATATCGGGCCGCGGCTCACGCAGAAGTCCGGTTTTACCGCGGCCGGGCCGTACGACATCGACAACGTGCATATCGATTCTTACGCCGTGTACACCAACCTGCCGCCTGCCGCCGGGTTGCGCGGGTTCGGCATCCCCACGCTGACCTTTGCTTATGAGAGTCACACCGACCTCATCGCGCGCGCGCTCAAAATCGATCCGCTCGAGTTCCGCCGCAAGAATATCCTGCGCGGCGGACGGCCGCAGGCGACCGGAACCCCCATGAAGGACGCGGCAATCGAGGCCGTGCTCGAACGGCTGGCCAAGCGCATGAATTGGGACGCGCCGTTCGACCGCGGGCAGGGCACGCTGCGGCGCGGCCGCGGCATCGCGATCGGCTTCAAGGCCTCGATCTCGCATACGACATCGGTCGCTATCGTCAACCTTTACGCTGACGGCAGCTGCAGCGTCTACTGCAACACGGTCGATATGGGGCAGGGTTCCGATACCGCGATGGCGCAGATCGCCGCGGAGGCGCTGAACATTCCAGCCGAGTCGGTCAAGGTGGTGCATGCCGACACCGACGTGACGCCATTCGACATGGGCACGCTCGGCTCGCGCTCGACGTTTCACATGGGCAACGCGGTGCGGCTCGCCGCGGAGGACGCGCGAGACAAGCAACTCGCGCTCGCGGCCGAACTCGGATTGCCGCCGGAGACCACGCCAGCCGCCGAACTTTTCCGCGGGAAATACGGCATGCAGGCTGGCAACATCGTCGGCATCGGCACGTTCAACCCGCATTCCACGCCGCCCGATCTCGCGACCGGGCTCTCCCCGGACATTACGCCGTTCTGGATGGTGGGCGGGACCGGCGCGGAGGTCGAGGTCGACACCGCAACCGGCCACGTCCGCATTATCCGGCTGGTCAATATCGCCGACCTCGGGAAACCCATCAATCCAAAGATCGTTGAAACGCAGCTCTCCGGCGCGGCAGTCATGCAGTTGGGCTGCACGATGTCCGAGCGCATGGAATACGTTGCCGGGCAGCTGACGAACGGGTCGCTTGCCGACTACAAGATTCCCGGCATGCGCGACATGCCGCAGCACATGGAAAATGATTTCGTCGATTCCCGGCAGCACAGCGGTCCGCACGGAGCGAAAGGGGTGGGTGAGACCGCGACGTTTGGCGTCTCGCCCGCGATTGCCAATGCCATTCACGATGCGGTCGGCGTGCGGATAACGGCATTGCCGGTGACGGCTGAAGCCGTTTACCGCGCGCTGCGCGCAAACAACAACGATCCGCTCGAGGACAAATGAGATGAATCCCGACGCAGGGCTGCGTGTCATCCGCTTCACACTCAACGGCAAGCCCGTTTCAGCGTGGATCGCGCCGCATCATAACCTCGTGGAAATGCTGCAGGACAGCTTCGGGCTCTTCGGCGCGCGCGAGAGCTGCGGCCAGGGACTCTGCGGTTGCTGCACGGTGCTGGTCAACGGCGTGGCGGTTTCCGGCTGCCTCTTTTTCGCGGCGTTCGCCGATGGCGCCGACGTTGTCACCGTCGAGCATCTGACATCCGGGGAACAGTTGAGCCCCGTGCAGCAGGCGTTTATCGAAACCGGCGCCTTTCAATGCGGTTTTTGCACGCCGGGATTCGTGCTCATGGTCCACCAGTTGCTTGACGAGAACCCGGAGCCGACCGAAGACGATATCCGCCATTATCTTTCCGGCAATCTGTGCCGTTGCGGCACCTATCCCGAGATCATCAAGGCAGTGCAACTTGCGGCCGAAAAGCGCAAGAGCAGTGCTGCGGCCTGAGTCCTGTCAGAATTGCGTGATAGTTGACACGATGACTGCGCCGATCCCCGGCCGCAGTTCCGATTCGCTGGCCGGGTTGCGCGAGGTCTTCGGTTACGCCGCCTTCCGCGGCGCGCAAGGTGAGATCGTCGATCACGTGGCCGCAGGCGGTGATGCGCTGGTGCTGATGCCCACCGGCGGCGGCAAGTCGCTGTGCTACCAGTTGCCGTCGCTGCTGCGCGCAGGCACCGGCATCGTAGTGTCGCCGCTGATCGCGCTCATGCAGGACCAAGTCGCCGCGCTGACGCAACTCGGCGTGTCCGCGGCCTTCCTCAATTCCGCGCTGGACGCCGACGCCGCCCGCGCCGTCGAACGCGCACTGCTCGCGGGCGAACTCGATTTGCTGTACGTCGCGCCCGAGCGGCTGACCACGCCGCGTTGCCTCGATCTGCTCGCGCGCGCGCAAATCGCGCTGTTCGCGATCGACGAGGCGCACTGCGTGTCGCAATGGGGCCACGATTTTCGCCCGGAGTATCTGCAGTTGTCGTTGCTGCACGAGCGTTTTCCGCAGGTGCCGCGCATCGCACTCACCGCCACGGCCGATCCGCAGACCCGCACCGAGATCGTCTCGCGGCTCGCCCTCGGCGCCGCGCGCATGTTCGTCTCAAGCTTCGACCGGCCGAATATCCGTTACACGATTGTCGACAAGGTTGACCCGCGCGCGCAACTGCTGCGTTTTCTCCGCGAGGAGCATCCGGGCGAGGCGGGAATCGTCTACTGCTTGTCGCGGCGCAAGGTCGACGAGACCGCCGCCTGGCTCGCCACGCAGGGCGTGAACGCACTGCCGTATCACGCGGGCATGGATACCGCTGCGCGCACCGAACATCAGTCCCGCTTTCAGCGCGAGGATGGCATCGTCATGGTGGCGACCATCGCCTTCGGCATGGGCATCGACAAGCCCGACGTGCGCTTCGTCGCGCATCTCGACCTGCCGAAGAGCATCGAGGGCTACTACCAGGAAACCGGCCGCGCCGGCCGCGACGGGCTGCCCGCCTACGCATGGATGGCTTACGGGCTCGCCGACGTCGTGCAGCAACGGCGGCTGATCGAGCAGGGCGAGGCCGCCGACGAATTCAAGCGCCTCTCCAGCGCCAAGCTCGACGCGCTGCTCGGTTTGTGCGAGACCGCCGGTTGCCGCCGGGTGCGCCTGCTCGATTACTTCGGCGAGGCGAGCCAGCCGTGCGGCAACTGCGATACCTGCCTTGAGCCGCCCGAGACCTGGGACGCGACCGAAGCCGCGAGAAAAGCGCTCTCGGCGATTTATCGCACCGGTCAGCGTTTCGGCGCGGTGCATCTGATCGACGTGCTGCGCGGCAAGGACAACGAGCGCGTGGGCCGCTGGGATCACGACAAGCTCTCCGTGTTCGGCATCGGCGCGGATCTCGACGCCGACGCGTGGCGCGGCGTGTTTCGGCAGCTGGTCTCACTCGGGCTCGCGCGCGTGGATCACGAGGCGCACGGCGGCCTGAAGTTGAGCGCGGCGAGCCGTGAAGTGCTCACGGGCGGGCAGCGTGTCGAGATGCGCCGCGTTGTGCCGCGCCGGCGCCCAACGCCGGTGTCGCGCACTGCGGCGGTGGGCCATCTGCCACCGGGTGCTGCCAACCTGCTCGAGCGGCTCAAGGCATGGCGTCTCGCTGAGGCACGCACGCAGTCGGTGCCGGCATTCGTGATTCTTCACGACAGCACGCTGATGGAGATTGCGCGCACGCGGCCGCAGAACCTCGATGCCCTCGCCAGTGTCGGCGGCATCGGCGCGAGGAAGCTGGAACGCTATGGCGCCGCGCTGCTCGATTTGCTCGGCGCGCAAACGCGCTAGAATTCGAACCGGAAGAAGCGCGACTATTGCAAATAACATATGGCTGTGACACTTTTCGGCTGTAGGGCGCGACTGTAGGGCGCGGCTTTAGCGCGCCGAACAACGGACGCAATCACCCCGAAGGCGCGATGAATCTGCGCCCTACGGCGATGGCGATGGGCACGGCTGTAGGGCGCCGAACGCGCCAAAATTCTGACAGGAGGAAATATGTTTTTAGCCAGGAAGATGCTTGGTTTTGCGCTGCTGATCGCGTCAGCGCCGGTTTTCGCCGCGGCCCAACAACCGGTTGAGCGCGACTACCCGTCGAAACCGATCCGCGTGGTGGTGCCGTATGCACCGGGCGGGCCGATGGATTACACGGCCAGGATGCTGGGCAAGAAGATGCAGAATCTGATGACTCTGGTGATCGACAACAGACCCGGGGCAGGGGGCGCGCTTGGCGCGGATCTCGTGGCGAAGTCCGCGCCGGATGGCTACACGATGCTGCACACCTCGTCGAGCCACGCCAGCCTGCCGGTGATCACCAAGAGTCTTCCGTACGACTCCATCAAGGATTTCGCGCCCATTACGCTGGCCCTCAAAAGCGTCGGTTTTCTGTTTGTGGCGCACCCCGGCGTTCCCGCGCGCTCGGTGCGGGAATTCGTCGCCGGCGCGAAGGCGCAGCCTGGAAAATTCACGTACGGATCGGGCGGGGTTGGCAACGTCATGCATTTCGCGGCCGAAATCTTCAACGACATGGCGGGGACGCGGATCACCCATATTCCTTACAAGGGCGTAGGACAAGCCATCACCGATCTTCTTGCCGGGAGAATTGACACCTGCTTTGGCCCGCCGACGGT